>CAKKQG010000395.1 GCA_919901875.1 Anaerolineales bacterium | reverse complement strand
TTGCCATTTGCCATTTGCCATTTGCCATTTGCCATTTGCCATTTGCCATTTGCCAATTTACTTTCGCTTCGGGCGTGTATCTAAAAACCCTTCCACATCTTTCAACGCCGTCTTGTATAGTTTGAGCAGATCTTTATCGTTGCCTTTGTGGCGGCGCAGAGTTTGCGTCGCGCACATCGAACAGCCGCGCATCGCCCGATACGAGTCCGTCTCACATTCTATACACCCATCGAGTCGGATCATCGTCAGGCACAACGCCAGCGTTTCTGGATGATCCTCTTCCAGCGTCAGCACGCGCTCCACCAATTTTTGCCACTCGGGCCCGCGCTGATTGCGGAGCGAGTGGATCACAGATGGCGGGAACATCAATTCGTTTTTGGCATACATGGCGTCCTCCGTTTAAGAATGCGTCGTATTGTAGTGATCTTGATCCAAAAATCAAGTGCCATGCGTATCAATTTTAAAAATCGCTCTTGCCTTTAGCCAAATTTTAGTGTTATTGTGAATCTAAACTCAAAGTGAGGAACTCCAATGGACGCTAATGTGCTTCATTCTCTGGCAACTCTGATTCGATCCAACCGCCTCGCCGCGCTGGGGACTTTAAGAGACGGCAGCCCCTTTGTCTCGATGGTAGTCTACGCCATCTCCGATGATTTAACTTCCTTCTATCTTCACCTGAGTCGGCTCGCCGTTCACACCCGCGACATCATCGCCGACCCGCGTCTGAGCTTGTTGATCAACGAAACAGATCGTGGCGAATCCGATCCACAAACCCTCGCCCGCGTCTCGATTCAAGGGGATGCCGCCACCGTTTCTAAAACCGATTCGGACTATGAAGCGATCAAGAATTTGTATTTGAAAAAATTCCCGGATGCGGAGATGCGTTTTAGCTTAGGCGACTTTGATCTTTATCGCATTGAACCCAAGTCGGCGCGGTACGTCGGCGGCTTCGCCCAAGCGTTTAATTTGACGATTGAGAACTTTCGAGAGGCGGGGAAGGTGTAAAGAAAGAGCGTGGAATGTTCCGCGCTCTTTTTATTTTTCGATTCGTATCTCTTGCAGCGCAACCACATCCCCAACAGGTTCATTCTTCGGCGTGGAGATTTGAACACGCGCTTTAGTGTCTGCGTCATACATTCCGAAGCGCACAATGTAACTGCCCGCTTTCGCGGTGGCGGGGATAGTGAGTGTATGCCGATCACGAATGAATTGCATATCGCCTCCCCAAGTCCAGGTGGGATAATAGCCATTGTCTGTAGGTTCATCCTTTCCCACGAGAAGCTCCCCTGTTTCTACTGAAGTGATGTGAACAAAAACAATG
>CAKKQG010000394.1 GCA_919901875.1 Anaerolineales bacterium | reverse complement strand
ATGCCCACCGCAAAATAAATCCAAGGCGGACCGACGAACTTGGGCGGCAGGAACGAAATGTAATTTAGCACCGCCGGATCGTTGGGCGCGATGACGCCGGAGATCGGATACTGGGCGATGTGCAAGTAATACCAAAGCGAGCCGACGAGCAGATAGCCGTTGATCGCGCCCATCACCGCGCCGAGCAAAACATCTTGCAACTTCTCGCGCTTGCCTTTGCCTTGCAGCGCGCTGGCAATTGCCGGAGATTCATAACCAAAGAAGGCCATCGCCATCAGGAACAGGGCGCGCACCCAAAACTGCACGGCGGGGTCCTGCACTTGAAAGGCGGCGTCCACGCCCGGCACAAAGGTGATGATGATCGTGTCGAGGAACATTGCCAGCACCAAACTGAACATCACCAAAATTTCTTTTGCCCAACCGCGCATCCCGCCGATGATGGTGGTGATGATGATCAAAAGCCAGAAGACGGTGCTTAACGACATCATGGCGAAGGGCTCGCTAGTTTTCTAATTTCAGAGGCGATTCGATCTGCCGCATCCGGAATGGCAAGAACGCGCGCCGCTTGTCGCATCGCAGATAAATGTTCGGTGTCACGCATCACAGTTCGAATCATGGTCAACAATTTTGTTTTCAAGTCTTCGTCATTCAATCGAATCGCCGCGCCGCGCCCGGCTAAATAATCGGCGTTCACTTTTTGGTAACGCCAGGCATGAGGGTAAGGCACGAGTATTGCAGCCAAGCCCATCATGGGAAACTCACCTAACGAACTCGCGCCCGCACGCGAAACAACTAAATCCGCAGCCGCAAAGGCTAACGCCATGTCTTCATGCAAGTAAGGAAACGCATGGTAATGATCTCGTTTCGATTCGCTCAACTGCGCCCGCCGCGCTTGAACCGTTTCCCAATCGAGTTCGCCACTGACGTGAATGATCTGAATCTCATCGAGCAGATCATCCAAGATATCCAGCAGCGCAAGATTAAGGCTGCGCGCGCCGCGACTGCCGCCGAACACCAACAGAGTCTGGCGCGATGGCGACAACGTGAACTGAAGTGTTGCCGCCGCGCGTGTGGCGGCGAACAGCGCGTCCCGCAACGGATACCCGCTCACGACGACATTCTTCTTTGGAAAATACATCCGCGATTCTTCAGCCGTCACCGCCACCGTCCCCGCGAACCTTGCCACTAACTTCACTGCCGAACCCGGCTCGATGTCCGGTAAATAAACCAAAATTGGAATCCGCAATAACCAACAGACAAGCGTGACCGGAATTGCGGTGAAGCCGCCTGTGACGTATAACGCCTCAGGCTTGAATCGATTCACGATCACGAACGCTTGCAACGTCCCGAGTGTGAGTTTGATCAAGCCGATGATAGCTCCCAAAGCTCCCACACCCACGACGGCGCCCCCTTGAATCGTTTCGAACTCGATCCCCTCACGAGTCACGAGTTCGCGTTCCATCCCTCCCACCGATCCGATCCAAAGTATTTGCGACCCTGGCAGTTTAGCTGCGACGGTCAGCGCGGGATAGACGTGCCCGCCTGTCCCTCCGGCTGTAATCAAAAGACGCACGAGTCTTCCTTTGGATACTTGAATCGGGATCTTGACGCGAGATGCTCAACAGTAGACCAATGGCGCACAAACTCACGACGAGTGACGAGCCGCCATAACTGATAAACGGCAGCGCGTTGCCGGCAAACGGAACTGCGGCGACCATGACGCCGATGTTGATGATCGCTTCAAAGGCGAACCAAACGGTGATGCCCGAAGCGATGATCGCGCCCAAACTGTCGCGGGCATTGGCGGCGATCTTTGCGCCGCGCCAGATCAATAAAATAAATAAGGCGATCAAAAAGACACAGCCGATCAAACCCAACTCTTCACCCACAACAGCAAAGATGCTATCGGTGTGCTGTGTGGGCAATGCTTGAAATTTTTGCCGACTCTCGCCTATGCCTCGACCAAAAAATCCGCCGTTGATGAAAGCGATGATGGCTTGTTGAACGTGCCACGATGTTTCGGTGATGTTCGTCAGTCCGGCGAGCCATGTCGAGAGTCGCCCGCGCGCCGTTGCCGATGTGATGACGATAAGATAACCAATGCCGCCACCAGTAAGACTCGCCAACGAAATTTGCAAAATATCTGCGCCAGCGAGGAAGAACATCGCCGCGCCCACTACGATGATCGTCAGCGCCGCGCTGATATCGGGTTGGCGCAGAACCAAGCCCGCCAGAAAACCTACCATCACGCCGAATGGCACGAGACCATAACTGATGTCGTTGATCTTCTCGCCCTTCGATGTCAGCCACACAGCGAGATAGATAACAGTAACGAGCTTCGCCAACTCGGAAGGCTGAAGCGACCCTTGAAACAAACCGCGCTGCGCGCCGAACACCTGCGTGCCGAAAATCAACACGACGATCAACGCCAATACAGTGAAGGCAAGCAACGGCACCGCCAGCCTGATCCAGATGTGGTAGTCAAGCCGCGCAACGATCAACATCGCCACCACGCCAAGCGCCAGCCACGTCACTTGCTTAAAGAAGATCGTCGTCGGCGAGTCGAATTGGCGATAGGACCAATCGAAGGTTGTGGAGTAGACCATGATCAACCCAAAGGCGATCAACACCGCGACAATCAACAGCAAGCCCCAATCCATATTGAGCGGGCTGGATTTTTTTCGGGCAGGGATGGGTGGAGCAGCAGATGTCGGGATAAAGGTGGTCATTGAAGTTATCGGTTATCAGTGAACAGTGATCAGTAAACAGTGAACAGTTATCAGTGAACAGTAATTAGTAATTAGATAGGTTTGTCGTGAATAGAATAGTTTGTTGATAGTTTGAAAATCTAATCCGCGTTCAACGTTTGACTCATTTTCAACTTTCTTCTGATCCCAAACGGATGCAAGTTCAACTCCAGAAAAATGTTTATCAGCGGATTAGAAAACCCAACCCCACAGACCCTTATTTGACAAACATCAATCTCCAATCTCCAATCTCTAATCTCCAATCTCCATTCACAATTGATTAACAATCTCTACGAACTTTTTCCCCCGTTCTTCAAAATCCTTGAACTCATCAAAACTTGTGCAGCCCGGAGAAAGTAGAACCACGTCGCCACTTTCGGTGATACGGGCGACTTCGGTGATGGCGTCTGCCATTTGGTTGCATGTCGTCACGCGCACATTTTCTTGCGCGGCATATTTCGCAATCAACTCCCCTGCTTCGCCGAACACAAATACTTTCGCCTGTCGTTCACGCAACAACTTCAACAAATCACCCCACGGCAATTTTTTGTCGCGCCCGCCCAATAAAACGATGAGCGGTTCATCAAAGGAATGAATTGCCGCGATGACTCTTTCGGGCGCGGTAGCGATGGAGTCGTTGTACCATTTCGCGCCTCGCACTTCTCGCACAAATTCCAAACGGTGCGCCACGCCGTTGAAGTTCGTAATCGCCTCGCGCATCCCATCAGGCGGGATCCCTGCCGCGCCGCTCAAGGCGCAAGCCGCCAGCACATTCAACAGGTTGTGCGCGCCGCGCAAGCGAATCTCGCTCACATCACATACTGCTTGCTCGCGCTCACCATCGCGCAAGAAAATTTTCCCGTCGCGGGCATGCGTTCCAAAATTATCCGCGTGCGTTTGGCTAAACCACCAAAGTTTCCCGCGCACGATCTTTTTTAAATCCCTCGCGTTTTCGTCATCCCAACCCAA
>CAKKQG010000393.1 GCA_919901875.1 Anaerolineales bacterium | reverse complement strand
ATGGCGCGGCGAATGAAGCGAGAGGCGGATGGCTCTCGCAACTTCCTCTGGAACTGGCCTTCGTTGAATCCTTGCGCGCGCCGACAACGGCGGCGGAAGCGATTCAACCAGTGGCGGCATCCGCCCCCGCGAAGGCGACACCTGCGCCCAATGTTGCGCCGCCGAGAATCGAGTCGGCGTCATCGCCAAACGATCCGCATCTTGATAAAATCATTTCGCGCTGGAAAGATATTCGAGTCGCCAGCAAAAAATATCACGCCAGTCTGCCGGCGTTGTTAGAACGATGTATGCCGATTAACATGGAAGGCGATTTGGTGGTGTTGGGTTTTCAAACAAAGGTATTGTTGACTAAAGCCGATGCGCCCTCGAACTTGGACGGTATTGCCAAAGCGATCTACGACGTGGTGGGGTTGGCGGTTAAAGTGCGGTGTGTGTTGAACTCGAATGAGGCAGAGGCGCCGCCTAACGTGCCGAGCAATAGCGTGGTGGCAGAGGCGGTGCGGATGGGCGGGAAGATTACCAAATGAAGAATGAAGAATGAACAATGAAACAATGAAGAATGAACAATGAAGAATGACAAATGACAAATGAACAATGAACGATGTCTTATTACTGATCACTGATCACTGACCACTAATTACTAATTACCAATTACGAATGAGGAGAACTTATGTCACGAGGTAGAGGAATGAAAATGCCCGGCAACATGGGCGGCGGAAACATGATGGCGAAGCTTGCCAAGATGCAAGAAGAAATGGTGAAGACGCAAGAGGCGTTGGCGGGTGAGCGCATCGCGGTGACGGCGGGTGGCGGCGCGGTGACGGTGGTGATCTCCGGCGCGCAGCACATTCAATCCATCACGCTTTCACCAGAGATGATCGCTTCGGGCGACGCCGAGATGATCGGCGATACGTTAGTGGCGGCGATCAATGAAGCAATTGAAAAATCGCAAGCGTTGGCGGCAGAACGTTTGCAATCTGTGTCGGGTGGTTTAGGTTTACCGGGGATGTAG
>CAKKQG010000392.1 GCA_919901875.1 Anaerolineales bacterium | reverse complement strand
GCGACAAGGTGAGTCAGCTTACCGATTTATTGGCACAGAATAAACTTCTGCACGAGCGCGTGCGCCGTGCTGCCGCCCGCACGACTGCCCTCAACGAGCGTTTTCTCCGCCGCCTCTCTGCCGATTTGCACGACGGTCCCGGGCAAGATTTAAGTTTGGCATTGTTGCGAATCGAGTCGTTGGCAGAAGTGTGCGCCAATTGTGTCGTCGCCGTCACTAAAGGGCGGGCAGTGAGCGATGACTTCCGCACGATTCAAACGGCGCTTCAATCCGCGCTTAAAGATTTGCGGGCGATTGCAAGCGGGTTGCGCTTGCCGGAGGTCGGAACGCTCTCGCTCGCCGAAACTGCGGAACGCGCCGTGCGCGATTACGAACGCAAAACCGGGAAGATGGTCGCACTCGCCATCGGCGGCATCCCCGTAGATGCGCCGCTGCCGGTCAAGATCACGTCCTATCGGTTGCTGCAAGAATCGTTGGCAAACAGTTATCGCCACGCCTCAGGAGTCGATCAGCGAATCGATCTGAAAGAATCAGATGGACAGTTGATCATCGAAGTCACGGACGCCGGGCAAGGGTTTGATCCAAAGATAATGAACGTAGACGGGCGACTCGGCTTGGCAGGCATGCGTGAGCGCGTCGAGATTCTCGGCGGCACGTTTGAGGTGCAGAGTGAGGCGGGCGCGGGGACGACGATACGCGCGCACTTGCCGTTGGCTGTGCCAGAAGTGGAAAGTGAATGAGATGATCCGAATTTTGATCGCCGACGATCACCCTCTCTTTCGTGAAGGAGTGGCGCACTCGCTCAACAACGAATCGGATATAACAGTGATTGGCGAAGCGGCGAGCGGAGAAGAGGCGGTGCGCCTCGCGCGCGATCTTCTGCCCGACGTAGCTCTTCTCGACATCACCATGCCCGGCAAAGGTGGCATCGCTGCCGCCACCGAGATCGCCATCGCCTGCCCGGCGACGAAAATCGTGATGCTCACCGTTTCCGAAAACGAAGATGATCTGCTTGCGGCGTTCAAAGCCGGAGCGCGAGGCTATTTGCTTAAAGGCGTATCGGCGCGCGAACTGGCGAATGTGATTCGATCTGTAGCGAGCGGTGAAGTGTATGTGTCGCCGTCACTGGCGGCGGGCATGTTGGTTGAACTCACGCGCCGCCCGCCCGATCCACTTGACGAGCTCTCCGAGCGCGAGCGAGAAATTTTACAATTGGTTGCCGAAGGGTTAACCAACCGCGAGATCGGCGAGCGAGTGCATCTTGCAGAAAAAACTGTGAAGCATTACATGACGAATGTTCTCGGCAAGCTTCATGTGCGGAGTCGCGTTGAAGCCGCTTTGCTTGCCGCGCGGCGAGGGGTGTGATGAGGTTTGTGATACGAAAATCTGAAAGGAAATAAGGGGAGATGGGGGAAATGAGGGAAAGTGAGCAGTGATAAGTGATCAATGAGCAATCTCAGATCAACCGTAACTACTCACGAGGCGTGGTAAGTTGCACCTCTAATCCGCATTTTGGCATTGTTCTGAAGTTGAGCTTTCTTCGGCCAATGGGCGGAAAAATGTTTGGGGTGAGAAAAAAGCTGACTGCGGATTAGAGTGAATCTCTCTCCATCCTCTTGGGCGAGTAGTTACAGCATTGCTTTATAATGTGGTCAGAGAATATAAACGATGACTCTCTCCACACCTAAATACGCTATCTACTTAAAAACCGCGCGCCGCCGAGCGCAAGCGGCAACCACACGTTACGCCAAACGGCGCGAGCAAGCGTGGGCGGTTGCGCGCCGCGCCGCCACATTCATCAAAGAACGCTATCCTGAAGCCCGTGTTCGCGCCTTTGGGTCACTGTTGTATCCTGATTCATTCAAAGAAAAATCGGACATTGATCTCGCTATTGAAGGCATTGAATGGCGCGATTATTTGCGTATATGGGGCGAACTTGACAGACGAGAAAAAGACTTTGCCATTGATCTTTTTGATATTGGCATCGTCTCAAAGAAGTTGCGCGAACATATTGAGCATGAAGGTGTGGCTTTATGATCCTGCGATATCAACGATTAGCCCAACGTATCAGGGATGAACTTACCGACATAAACAGCGAAGTCGCACGCGCTCAAAAATCATGGGAAGCCTCGCTTGAAGCAGATGACCCTGACGCCTATATCGACTCAGTCGCGCTTAACTTGCACGGCTTTTATTCAGGCGTTGAGCGTTTGTTTGAATTAATTGCCACTCAAGTAGATGACTCGGCGCCCGAAGGAGAGGCGTGGCATCGGCAACTGATAGATCAGATGGCGCGTGAAATTCCCGAAACGCGCCCTGCGGTTATTGATGAATTCATTGCCGCGGCGTTAGATGAGTTTCGCAAGTTCCGCCATCTCGTCCGCAATGTTTACACCATTCATCTTGACTCTGAAAGAATGCGCTTATTGGTTGACGTCTTGCCTTCGCTTTGGGAGCAATTACAAAAAGATTTACTGAAGTTTGCAGATTTTCTAATTGAGCTAAGTAAAGCCGATGAAGAGGAATGAGAAACATCCTCCTTCAATCCCTAATCTCCAATCTCCATGCCCTACGAACCCATCATCGGACTCGAAGTCCACGCCGAACTACTCACCCAATCTAAAATGTTCTGCTCGTGCGCTGTTGTTGATTCAACAACCGCCGAACCGAATCGCTATGTGTGTCCCGTTTGCACTGGGCAGCCGGGCGCGCTGCCTGTGGTCAACAAACGAGCAATCGAGTTTGCGATTCGAGTTGGGCTGGCATTGAACTGCGAGATTCAGCGCGTCAACGTCTTCGCCCGCAAAAATTATTTTTATCCCGACCTTCCCAAAGGCTATCAAATTTCGCAATACGAATTGCCGTTGGCAACGAATGGCTGGATTCTGATTGACACCAAAGAAGGATCGAAAAAGATTCGCGTGCGCCGCGTGCATCTCGAAGAAGATACCGGAAAGCTTTTTCACGTTGACAACTATTCACTCGTGGATTTCAACCGAAGCGGCATCCCCTTGTTAGAGATCGTCAGCGAACCCGATCTCCATTCGGTTGAAGATGTGAAAGCGTATGCCACAAAGTTGCGAACTATCTTGCGCTACTTGGGCGTGAACAACGGCGACATGGAGAAGGGCGTCATTCGTTTTGAATCCAACGTCTCGGTGCGCGAAGTCGGCACCGAAAAATTCAACACCCGCACCGAGATCAAAAATCTCAATTCGTTCCGCGCTCTGGTCAAAGGCAGTGAGTACGAGATCGAGCGACAGATAAAAGTTTGGTCGAGCGGCGGCGTGGTGGAGCAAGAGACACTCGGCTGGAATGAGAACACCAACAAAACATATTCACAGCGCAGCAAAGAGAGCGCGCACGACTATCGCTATTTCCCCGAACCCGACATCCCGCCGCTCGAACTCGAACAAAAATGGGTTGACGACATCAGATCGTCGCTCACCGAACTACCCGACTCGAAGCGCGAACGATTTTTGGCATTCGGTCTCACGCCCTACGACGCGAGTGTGTTAGTGGCTGAACGCGAGGTAGCAGATTATTTTGACGAGGCGGTGAAAGCGGGCAAAGAGAAAAAAGTTGAGGCGAAGGCGATAGCCAACTGGATTATCTCGCAACTGTTTAGTTTGTTGAATGAATCGAATCAGGCGATACCTGATTCAAAGGTGACGCCGACTCTGCTGGTGGAACTGATCGCCTTAGTCAACGACGGCACGATCAACAGTAACACCGGCAAGAGTGTGTTGAACGAGATGTTCGCTACAGGTGAGAGTGGCGGCGACATCGTGAAGAAAAAAGGTTTAGGGCAGGTCAGCGATGAAGGAGCGATCAAAGTTGCCATCGAAAAAGTGATCGCCGACAATCCCGATCAAGTGGCGTTATATCTTGGCGGCAAAGATACGGTGAGCAAGTGGTTCTTCGGGCAAGTGATGAGGGGCATGGGCGGCAAGAGCAATCCAAGTGTGGTGCAAAAAGTTTTGGATGAAAAACTGGAAGAGTTGAAGAAGTAAAGAGTAGACCTCGAAGTTTTAAAAACCTTCGAGGTCTTTTTGTAAAAGGAGAGGTCATGTCATTGCACATTCGCCGTGCTGTT
>CAKKQG010000391.1 GCA_919901875.1 Anaerolineales bacterium | reverse complement strand
GACCTGAGCCGGTCTTGTGGGCGTGAACGTGATCGCCGGTGGTGCGGTTACTGTCGCTATGAGTGTTAGTGTTGGTGTGACAGTAACCACTACGGGGGTAGGTGGAGCGGTGGGTGGTGAACTTGTTGGCGTGGCAGGCTCCCCTCTTGGATTAAAGTTGCAGGCTAATATGGATAGGAAGAGCAAGGTGACGGCAATATTTTTTCTCATAGCGTCTCTCTCGTAAATACTGTTCTACCCGCAGTTAAACTGCGGGTAGAACAACGCCAATCTTTAATCCCCAATCATTTTAGTTGCGTAATCGCAAAATCATCAAACCGCACTTCAGCACTTGCTATATCAAACGTCAACACAAACACGCCCGTCAAACCACTGGTGAAAGAGCTATCGCTTGCCGAAGCGATCTTCTTGCCATCCACATAGAGCGTTACGCCGCTGGGCGTGCAATCCGCGCCTAAACGGTATGACGACATATTCTTGGGGATGTCTTTGGAGATCGCCCATTCGTTTTTCGCATCCGATAAAATTTTCGTCTCGCCGTTGATCTTTCGGGCAATAGCATACGCGCCATCATTCGCCGCGCCGACATAATAAAAATTATTATTGTCTTGGTAGCCGCAGACAAAGCCGAAACTTGGCAGCGCCGTCTTATCAGCGCTTGTATCCCGCACCGACACTTCAATATGGACATTGGAATAATTTTTGTCGTCCGGCGTGGTGGACCACTTGAGCCACTTGGTGCGTTTGACCTTAAACACGTACTCGCCATCTAAATATTCTGCCGAGCCATTGTCATTCGAGTTGACCGACCAGCCGCTCTTGGAACTGGCGAAATCATCTTGCAGCAAAGACTTCGAGACGGGCGCCGTCGTCGCCGCTGGTGCAGTGGTCGCCGCCGGTTTGGATGTGGGCACTTTTGCCGTTGTCGGCGTGGGCGCTTCGGGCGAAAGCACACTGCACGCTAACGCAGTTGAAACGAGTAGTGCTAACATAATGAAGGGAGATTTGTTTCTCATTGGACAGTTCCTCTTTTCAAGATAGTATTGTGATAGAGATTTTACAACGACTTTGTGTAGATGCAATATAACTCCGGTAAAAGGTTAATCTATGACTAACTTAACTCGACGTGACTTCCTCAAACTCTCTGGTGGATTGGCGGCAACCGCCGCCGCGCTCGCCGCCTGCAAACCCCTCGGCGCGACAACCGACTCGCCTCTTCCTACTGTGGCGCCGACAGCCGCACCCCCCACCACCATCCCAGCCCCAACCGCAGTGCCGATCAACGAACAAACCATAGCCCGCGCTTTGCGCCGTCTCATGTTTGCTCCCAAAGCAGAAGACTACGCCCGCGCCAAACAGATCGGGCTAGAAAAATTTGTGGACGAGATGTTGATACAACCACAAGGTGATGATCCGGATGTGGCTTCCAAGATCAAAGACCTGACGACGCTTGGCATGTCGCCTTCCGAACTTGTTGAGTTCGATCAAGACGGCAAACGCGGCAAGCCCGGCGACGAACTCATGCGCGCCACGGCGTTGCGCTCCACCTATTCCCGCTATCAACTTTATGAAATGATGGTGGATTTTTGGACAAACCACTTCAACATTTATATTCGCAAGAATCTCACAGGGATGTTGAAGACGGCGGATGACCGCGACGTGGTTCGCAAATATGCGCTGGGAAAATTCTACGACATCCTCTCCGCCTCGGCGCATAGTCCGGCGATGATGATCTATCTCGACAACTTTGAAAGCACGAAAAACAAGCCTAATGAAAACTATGCCCGCGAACTTTTAGAACTGCACACGCTCGGCGTGGATGGCGGCTACACTCAACAAGATGTGCAAGAGTTGGCGCGCGTGTTGACCGGCTGGGGCGTGGCTGGCAGGCGAGGGGCAAAGCCCGGCGAATTTGAATATCGCCAAAACATCCATGACACCGGCACAAAAACGATCTTAGGCAAGAAGTACGAAAATAATGGTCAGCAAGAAGGTGAATTAGTGCTACAAGCCCTTGCCAAACATCGCTCAACCATCAATTATGTTTCTAAGAAACTTGTGCGCCGCTTCGTCGCCGACGACCCGCCTCAAGCCTTGATCGCTAAAGCCGCTAAAACGTTCACCGACTCCGACGGCGATATTCCTAAAGTGATGAAGACCCTCGTCATGTCCGATGAGTTCCGCGCCTCGCTCGGACAAAAATTTAAACGCCCGTACGAATTCATCATCTCTGCCTTGCGCGTCACCAACGCTCAAGTGGATCCGGGCAGAGCTCTCAATAATTATCTTAATCAGATGGGGCAGCCACTATTTCAATGGGGCACCCCGGATGGCTATCCTGACGAAGCCGCCGCCTGGGCGACGACCGGCGGAATGTTGACGCGCTGGAACTTCGCCCTTGCTTTGTGCAACAACACACTCCGCGAAGCGAAAGTTGATCTCACTCCGCTGACGAAAGACGCCGCCACGATTGATGCGGCAATTGATTCGTTGAGCATGGCGTTCTTGGGCGAGAAGTTGCCTAACGAAGGCAAACAGATTCTGACTAAGTTCGGCGGCAGCTCCAACGTAAAGACGGCAACCCCGATGTTGGCAGCTTTGATTCTCGGTTCGCCATATTTTCAATATCGTTAATTCTTAACTGCTCAGCGTCATTGCGAGGAGCGTTCTTCGCGACGAAGCAATCTCACGCGCAATCGAGATTGCTTCGCGAAGTGCGCTCGCAATGACGAATCGTCTGAGCACTACACAGGAGACTCTAATGAACACGAAACT
This sequence comes from Anaerolineales bacterium, assembly GCA_919901875.1. Lineage (GTDB taxonomy): Bacteria > Chloroflexota > Anaerolineae > Anaerolineales > VGOW01 > VGOW01. Next base: position 6,386 of record CAKKQG010000391.1, on the reverse strand, counting down.
CTCTCGTCGTGATTTTCTTTCCACCTTTGCTTCGGGTATCACCTACATGGGCGTCCGCACACCCGATTGGTATCCGCGCTTCACATTTTTTGCGCCGCAGAATGTGGGTCCACGCGGCGACGTGCTGGTCTGCATCTTCCAACGCGGCGCGATGGATGGCATCAACGTCGTCATCCCTTACACCGAATCGGATTACTACAAAGCCCGCCCCACGCTCGCCATCCCCGAACCGAAATCGGGCAAAGATAACGCCATCATTGATCTGGATGGCAAGTTTGGTCTGCACCCCTCACTGCGCCCATTCAAAGAAATTTGGGACGCCAAACAACTCGCGCCCATTCACGCCGCAGGTTCGCCCGACCCGACTCACTCGCACTTCGACGCGATGGATTACATGGAACGCGGCACGCCCGGCGAAAAACAAATTCCAACCGGTTGGTTAGCTCGCCATTTGCAAACGGTTGCTTGGGAAAATAAATCGCCGTTTCGCGCGGTGGGCATGGGCACGTTGTTGCAAACGTCGCTGCGCGGTCCGGTGTCGGCAACATCGTTGCAATCCATCGCCGAATTTCATCTCGGCGGACGGAATCGATCTGATCCGATCAAACAATTTCAATCGGCGATCAGCCAAATGTATTCGGGTTCAACGCCGTTGGATCAAAGCGCGAGTCTCACTCTGCAAGCCACCGATATGTTAGAGAAGATCAACGTCGGCACCTACAAGCCTGCCAATAGCGCCGCATACCCTAAAGGCAACTTTGGCACGGCGCTGATGCAAGTGGCGCAGTTGATCAAAGCCGAAGTGGGTTTAGAGATCGCCGCCGTTGATCTCGGTGGATGGGATACGCACGTACGACAGGGCGCGTTGGAAGGCGACATGCCCGATCTACTCGCCGAACTTTCGCAAGGTCTCGCCGCGCTCTACAAAGATTTGGGCGAGGCGATGAAGAAGGTGACGATTGTGACCATGTCGGAATTTGGTCGGCGCGTGGCAGAGAACGGTGGCGGCGGCACCGATCACGGTCACGGCAACGTGATGTTCGTGATGGGCGGCGGAGTCAATGGCGGCAAAGTATACGGCGATTGGCCCGGCATCAGCAAAGACAAGTTAGATGGTCCCGGCGATCTTGCCATCACAACCGACTTCCGCGATGTGTTAGGCGAGATCGTTCAGAAGCGCATGTTGAACGACAAGCTATCCGAAGTCTTCCCGAATTACAGCAAGTTTAAAATGCGCGATGTGTTGCAGAAGTTGGCGTAAGTAAAACTTCCGAAGTTTTTGAAACTTCGGAAGTTTTTTTATTCTGGACTTACGCACCTTAATCACGAATCCCACTACGCTACGCTTCGGGGACTGCGTGACTCGAATAAACGAATAACACGAATTTTTCTTTTGTTTTATTCGTCAAATTCGGAACATTCGTGACACACAGCCCCCGAAGCATAGCGTAGTGGGGTTCGTGATGAAAATTTCTGTGAACTACGTAAGTCCAGTTACTGTTCGGTATTGTGCGTCGTGACGTAAAAATAATCACGCGAGTAGTTATAGAAGTAGCGATCGGGGTTATCGTGCATTTCGGGGAGCAAGGGGTCGGCTTTGAGTCGATCTTTGAGATGCTGCACGCTGACGAAGTGAACCCAGTAGGGGTTGATGTCGAGCTGCATGGCATCCACCGCGCCAATGGTCTTTAGCGCATTGGCGAGAGTCGGCACGGTGAGACCCGGACCGGCGACGTAATATAAAAACCGTTTGTTGGCACTCAAGCCAATGCCGGAGCGCCACGTCACGGTGTTGCCATCCACCGTCGCGCCCCAATACTCAATGGATTTGTTTTTGTCCGAGGTGCCGGTATCTGGATTGATCTCGTTATTCTGTACCAGCATGGGACCATTCTGCCGCCACGATTGAATCTCCGTTGTATCGTTGAACTTCGCATCCCACGGCGCAATGCGTAAACGTCCATCCTTGTAGAGTAATAATGTTCCCATCCCATCGCGCCCGGGCAGAACAACGTTGCCCTCATACATTGCCCCGAATTGACCGTGCTGAGCTTGAAAGCCGCCGTTGAACGTGGCGAGCAACACGCCGGGCTGCCGGTCTTGGATGGGGATGACTCCGCTGCGTTGCAGTTTGGCGGTGGAGTAAGGTTCGTGCGTGCCGATCATGAATCCGAGCCGCGTCACATTTAAATTGAAAACCACAATGGCGGTCATGGCGTACGGGCGCTGTCTATCGGGCTGCAAGAACGTGCGATACGCCACCACGCGCCCGCGCGAGTCGTAGAGGTAGGGTGTCCAGATGCCTTCGTCATCCAAGACGCCCATGCGGTTGGTGATATTCGGCGGAGGCCACGAAACGCCGATCAAGTTTATAGTTGGTTTGGGTGTAGAGGTTGATAGAGGTTGAGAAGGATTGGGCGTTGCCGCTGGAAGAGTCGGCGTCACTTCCACAACGTGTGTGGGGATCGGCGTGAGTGACCACGGGGATGCCGCCTTCTTCCCTGTTACCTGATACTCCAATTGGCGGACGTTATCTTGCGCCGCAAACATCACCGTCTCAAGATAAGCAACAGGCTCATTGCCGATGGTCTTACGCAGCACGTCGGCTATCCGCGCGGCGAGCCCCGGATTTTCGCTAATGGCGTACAAAACGCCGCCGCCCAATAAAAATAAAACGCCGATCACGATCCCCAACACGATCATGATGCGTTTTGAATCTTCGCTTGAGCTAACCTGTGCAGTCTTTTCTTTTAACATGCTGCCCATTCTTCATTTTTCATTGTCTCATTGTTCATTTTTCAGTGTTCCGGGTTGTGCGAGACCACGTAGAAATAATCGCTGGTGTGGCTGCCCAAGTAACGTTCTTGATAGTTACTCATGTCGGGCCATAACGGATTCGTTTTCAAATGTCTGTTGACAGCACTCACGCTCACGAACTGCACCCAATAGGGATTGATGTCGAGCTGCATCGCTTCTTTCGCGCCCGCGCTCTTCAACACGTTGGCCAGTGTTGGCACGGTGAGACCCGGACCGGCGACGTAATACAAAAATTGTTTATTCGCGCTCAAGCCAATTCCAGAACGCCACGTCACCGCGTTGCCATCCACCGTAGCACCCCAGTAGTCAACCGATTTTATTTTATCAGTCGTGTTGGTATCGGGGTTGATCTCGCCGTTCTGTACCAGCAACGGCCCATTCTGCCGCCACGACCGTATCTCGGTTGTATCATAGAATTTTTTATCCCAAGGCGCAAGGTTCACGCGCCCGTCCTTGTAAAGTAAAAGCGTCCCCATTCCCTCGCGCCCGGACAACACGATATTGCCGTCATACATCACTCCGAATTGACCGTGCTGCGCTTGAAAGCCGCCGTTGAATGCCGCCAGCAGCACCCCCGCTTGTCTATCGTTGTTCGGGATTGAGCCGGAGCGAAATAGATTCACCGCCGAAGCCGGCTCTTTCGTGCCGATCACGTAACCGAGCCGCGTCACGTTTAAATTAAAAACCACAACCGCCGTGACCACGTAGGCTCGATCTTTATCCGGTTGCAAGAACGTGCGATACGCCGCCACGCGCCCCGACGAGTCATAAATGTAAGGCGTCCAAATACCTTCGTCCTCCAATGCCCCCGCGCGATTCGTGATGTTGGGTGGAGGCCACGAAACGCCGATCAGGTTGAGATTAGATTTGGCTACAGGTGTGGGTTGAGGTTGAGATGGATTCGGTGTCGTCGCTGGAAGAGTCGGCGTCACTTCCACAACTTGGGTGGGGACGGGGGTGAGTGACCACGGGGATGCCGCCTTCTTCCCTGTCACTTGATACTCCAACTTGCGGACGTTATCTTGTACTGTAAACATCGTCGTCTCAAGATTCGCCACCGCTTCGTTGCCAATCGTCTGGCGCAGTACATCGGCTATCTCCGCCGCGACCACCGGGTTTTGACCCGCGACATAAACCGCGCCACCACCGAGAATCGTCAGGCTGATAAGAATGATGAGTATTAACCCACGTCGTGCAACAAACAGATTTCTTAATTGGATCAATTTCGCTTTGAACATTTAAAAAATAAAATCCTTCTCGCCGAGTGAAGTTTAGATAACGTGTTTGATTATCAGGTATTGTGGGGAAAAGCCAATGCGTTTTCTGCTAACTATGGAAGGATGTCATGTCTACAACGTGAGCGCAGTAAGGCGCGCCAGACCTCCGTAGAGACGTTACATGTAACGTCTCTACGGAGGTCCTGGTTTATGGCTCGGCGTTATGCGAGACCACGTAGAAAAAATCTCCGGTATAGGCGCCCAAATAACGCTCGGCATACCCGCTCATTTCCGCCAACAATGGATTTGCTTTTAACTGATCCTTGACGGCGTTGACACTGATGAACTGAACCCAGTAAGGGTTGATGTCGAGCTGCATCGCATCCTTCGCCCCGATGGTTTTGAAGACATTTGCTAAAGTGTTCACAGTGAGGCTTGGACCGGCGACGTAATACAGGAATTGTTTGTTGGCGCTTAAGCCCACGCCCGATCTCCACGTTACAACTTCTTCGCCGACGACGTGAGTGACGTTGCCGCCCCAATTATCGAGCAATTTGTTTTTGTCAGTGGACTCGGGGTTGATCTCGTTGTTGTAAATGAGCATCGCTCCGTTTTGCCGCCACGTTCTTACTTCTTTGTTGTCATAGAGCTTAGCGTCCCACGGCGTGATGGTGATGCGCCCATCGTGATACAGTGCCAACGTGGCGATGTCGGGGCGGGGCGGCACCAACACAAACGTGTCGTGCATCACGCCAAAATTTCCGTGCCGGGTTTGAAAGCCGCCGTTGAACGCCGCCAGCAACACACCCGGCTGTTTATCTTCCATTGGAATAGTTCCGGGGCGATAAATTTTCGCCGTCGAAGCGGGCTCGATGGTTCCCGGCACGTAGCCGAGTCGGGTCACGCTCAAATTAAAAACGACAACCGCCGTGACCACGTACGGTCGTTCTCTATCCGGTTGTAAAAAAGTGCGATACGCCGCCACACGCCCCGACGAGTCATAAATGTAAGGCACCCAGATGCCTTCATCTTCTAACATCCCCATACGATTGGTGATGTTCGGCGGGGGCCAAGTAACCCCGACCAAGTTGATGTTGGCTTTGGGTGTAACAGCGGGTCGAGTGGGTTGAGGTTGAGAGGGAGATGGGGTGGGCGTTGTCTCGGCGAGAGTCGGCGCGACTGCCACAATAATTTGAGTGGGGATCGGGGTGAGTGACCAAGGGGATGCCGGCTTTTTCCCTGTCACTTGATACTCCAACTTGCGGACGTTATCCTGCACTTGAAAGACGAACGTTTCGAGACTGGCGACTGATTTATCGCCTAAGACACTGCGCAGCACGTCGGCGATCTGCGCGCCGAGTTCCGGTCTTTGGCTGATAGCGTACGAGGTGCCGCCGCCGCCCAACAAAATCATCGCGCCAACGATACTGAGCGCGATTAGAATGAACTTAAGTGTGAACCAACGCGGTTGGGCTTGAGAAAGTTTTTCTCTTAACACGACACCCTCATAACGCCAATAGACTCCTCTCGAACTTGTTTCTTCTTCCGTGTTTGACTGGACTTACGCAGTTCACAGAAATTTTTATCACGAATGCTCCGAATTTAACGAATAAAACAAAAGAAAAATTCGTGTTATTCGTTTATTCGAGTCATTCGTGATTAAGGTGCGTAAATCCAGTTTGAATCGTATCTTATTCTATTTGCTTCGGCAAGATCAATTATTGCCTGAACTTACGCAGTTCACGGAAATTTTTATCACGAATCCCACTACGCTACGCTTCGGGGACTGTGTGTCTCGAATGCTACGAATTTGACGAATAAAACAAAATAAAAATTCGTATTATTCTTTTATTCGAGTCACTCGTGATTAAAGTGCGTAAGTCTACGTTGTCATTCATTCTTCACAAAAGCTTGCGCGTACTCGGCAACGATTCCCACGACGCCGCGGGCGAGTAAAGTGTCAAAGGCAGCAACGACGGCGTCACAGTGTTCTTGCTGCGTGATCAACGGTGGCTCAAGGCGGATCACATTGCGATTGTATTCGGTGAATGCCACCAAGATGTTAAAGTCTTTGAGCAACAACCTGCCGACGAACCCGCACAGGCTTCCTTTGAGTTTGTCGTCCAGCGTGGAAACAATTTCGCGCAAGCCGGGCGGCAGTGTTTGGCTGAAGTCGGCAAACTCTACGCCGATCATCAAGCCTTTGCCTCTCACGTCCTTGATGATTTGAGGATATTTTATTTTCAACTCTTCGAACTTCTTCAAAAGATAGGCGCCTTGTTGCGCCGCGTTGTCAATCAACCCCTCGTCGTAAATCACGTTCAACGATTCAATAGCCGTGCAGCAGGCTTC
>CAKKQG010000390.1 GCA_919901875.1 Anaerolineales bacterium | reverse complement strand
CATCCGCCATCTGCCATCCGCCATCCGCCATCTGCCATCCGCCATCTGCCATCCGCCATCCGCTATCCGCCATCCCCCATCGCTTCCACATACATTTGAGTGTAATCCTTGATCATCCGCCGCGTGCTGAAGGCGGGCGCAAGGGTGGCGATGGATTCTTTCATCATCTTGATCCAATCGCGCGGTAGATCGTCTTCGTCGCGCTTGTAGAACAGCGGCACGATCTCTTTTTCCAAAAGATTGAACAGCGATTCGGAATCAAAGCGATCTTGCTCTTCGTCATTCGCTTTCGGCGTTTCGTCGCCGATCAGCCAGCCGTTCTTGCCGTTGTAACCCTCGGGCCACCAGCCATCGGCGATGCTGCAATTGATCACGCCGTTGATCGCCGCCTTCTGTCCGCTGGTGCCGCTGGCTTCGTGCGGGCGGCGCGGAGTATTCAACCACACGTCCACACCTTGCAGCAAATGGCGCGCGATGTTTTGATCATAATCTTCAATGAACATCATGCGCCCGGCAAACTCGGCGCGTTTGATCGTGCGATACAGCTCTTGAATCATGCGCTTGCCGGGGTCATCTGCCGGGTGCGCTTTTCCGGCAAAAACAAATTGCACCGGCATCCGCTCGTTATTCACCAACTTCAGCAGACGATTCACATCGCGCATCAACAGATTCGCCCGCTTATACGTGGCGAAGCGCCGCGCAAAACCAATCGTCAACACGTTTGGATCCATCAACGAACCCGAAGCAATGATCTGCACCGGATGAATATGAGTCGTCTGCCATTGCGCCCGCGCCCGATCGGTCATGAAAATTTGCAGCCGCCGTTTGAGATGACGATGCACGTTCCACAACTCGTCATCGGGGATCGAGAGCAAGCTCGACCACGTTTCAGAATCGTCGAGATGCTCATACCAATCTTTGCCCAAACTTCTTTCGAACAACAAACGCATACGCCGCGCCAGCCAACTGCCGGTGTGAATGCCGTTAGTAATAGCGTGTATCGGCACGTCCTCTTCTTTTTTATCCTTCCACAAAAAGTTCCACATCCCGCGGCTCACTTTGCCGTGCAGTTCACTCACCGCGTTGCGATATTCTGAGAATCGCAAAGCCAGTGTGGGCATCGAGAACGCACTGCCCCATTGTTGTTCGATGAGAGCCAGATTCAGAAAACGATCACGATCCAATCCCATGCGTTCCCAGTAATGCGGAAAATATTTATCCATGATCCATAATGGGAAGGCTTCGTTGCCTGCGGGGACGGGGGTATGGGTGGTGAACACGGTTGTGGCGCGGACGTTTTCAGCGGCGGCATCAAAGGTGTATTCGGCTTTCACTAGCTCGGCAGTGCGCTCGAAAATGGTGAAGGCCGAATGTCCTTCATTCATGTGCCACGCTTTGGG
>CAKKQG010000389.1:5903-7300 GCA_919901875.1 Anaerolineales bacterium | reverse complement strand
AAATTTAAATACGAACTCTCGTATTGCATAAACACCGTGTGCTGCCCACGCGGCACACGCACCGCGCGGAATGTTCCATTGGCGCGATACACTTGAGTCTCCTCTCCGTTCACCCACGCCTTCCAACCCGGATACCATACGTCGTTGATGTAGAACCAGCCATCACTCGTCGAATCGATCATCGCATTTAAACTTTCTGTTCCGTATTGCGTAACACGAATCGATCCCGTGCCGCTTGAGGCAGATGGATTCACTTCACCCTCAATGATCACTTTCTTCGTCGGATCGAAATCCGCCGCGCGCGCCAACTTAATCGCTTCATCATTCGTGCGCGCGGAAACCGCCTCGCCCACCCACGCCACGCGCGGATAATAATCCTTCAACTCTTTCGCCACGCCATTGAGATCGATCACGTTTACACTCAAGAGCTTCAACAACTGCGCCTCGCCCGAATCAATTTCAGCGTGTTCAAAATCGGGGCAACGACTCGGCAGGCGATCTCCAGATACAAAATCGTTATAGCTCTTCAACACCACTGGCGCGTAGCCCTGTGCGTTGGCGACTCGCACCGCCATAGATCGATCTGCCGACGAGTAGGGAATAGTTAAAATACGCGCCTCAAATGGAAACACATTCGGCACAGGAGCTAATTGATATGGCGCGGGCAAGATCGAAATGACGATATAACTGAAGAACCACAGATCAACGTATAGAACCGTCAACAACACGGTGGCGCGGACTGTGCTGCGCGATATTCGGTTTAACATCCACAAACTCAGCAGCGCAAACAGATAACGCGGCGAACTAAATGAGGCGAGCCACGACATCCAACCATAGAATGATGGATCGTAAGATTGCGGTCGCACGCGATACAACATCACATCAAAGACTATTGAGATTAAGAGCAATGCGCCGACGAGCCAAACGTGCCACCGTCGCGGCGAGTCGAACACGCGCTCTATGCCCAAACCTGCCAGCCCCGCCAACGCAAAGGTGATCATTACAATGAACGTGAACGGTTGACGTATGACAGCGAGTCCGGGAATCAGATCGCGCGCCAGTGGATAAATGGGTGATATAGGACCAACGCTCAAGAGGAGGCCGACGGCGCCCCATCCGATCCACAACCACTTCAGGCGATTCGGATTCGTCAAGCCAATCATCGCCAACGTGATCGCCATCGCGCCTACATAACCGTTACGCTCCCATTCAAAAAATTGATCGAATGGCGAGCGCGCTAATCCGAAGAATGCAAAATCGGAGAGGGTGATCGAAAGATTATTCGCACATTCAAGAGGCAAGCCATTGACTCGACTCGACAGTGAGGCGAACTCAAGCGACGGCAACAACTGCGGCGCGGCGATGCCGATCATGATGATCGCGCCGATGAGGATTCG
>CAKKQG010000389.1:3935-5803 GCA_919901875.1 Anaerolineales bacterium | reverse complement strand
ATGCGCGCCGCGCCCGCCAGAAACATCATGGCCGTGACGATGCCAGCGATGATCGCGCTCACCAAACCTGACAGGTCTTTAAGACCTGTCAGGTTTAGGGTTCGACTCCACGCCCACACCACCCACGGCAACCAAGCAATTGTGTATACCCATTCGAGATGACCGCCCTTGATGTGAGTGATCACCACGCCGCTTAACATGAATGTGATCCCCGAGGCGAACGCGGCGGCGCAACTCATGTTTTGATTCCGACTCAACCCATACATCCCCAACCCTGCCCAACCGATGTGCAGCATCATCCCCAACCCAAAAGCATAATCGAGCGGGAACAATCGCAAGAACCACGCCGGTGGATAGAAAACCATCATCTGCGGATTGGCGATGAAGGGATACCCTGAAAAGAAAAATGGATTCCATTGCGGCAACCGCCACTGCGCGAGTTCGGCGTGAGTGAACCCCTCCCAAAAATAAAATTGCACAAAGTCACTGCCGCTGACTATTAAGTTGGGGCGCACCAAGGCGCGGGCGAAGATGAGGAAGGACAAGCCAAAAAGAATCAACGCGGCTGAAAAATATTCTGAATAGAGGATCGCCGTTAACGACCTGCGCACAAATGCCACGAGCGCGTGAAGGTAAGGAGTGAGAGGATGGGTTTCGAGTTCGTTCATGACGCGCCGATCATACCGCATCACCCTGTATAATCCGCCCCGCATGAAAAATAAATCTTCACTTGTAATGCTGTTATTGATCTTGCTCTACTGGTTAACACGATTCATCGCGCTCGACTCGTTTTCATTATTCTTAGACGAAGCCCATCATTTGTGGTTGGCGCGCGATGTGTGGCGGCTGCACCCGTTTGAGGCAACGGTTGACGGGCGCTGGCTCAACGTATTGTGGATCGCCGTTTTCTATCCGTTCAACGCCACGATCTGGATCGGGCGGGCGAGTGTAGTACTAGTAACAACGGCGGGCTTCGCCTGTGTGTTGGCGACGACACGGCACTATTTTTCATTGCGAGCGACGCGAGCGACGGTGATCGCTGGCTTGCTTTACACCTTTATGCCGCTCACGTTTTTCTTTGAACGCATGGCTCTCGCCGATTCGATCTCCGCCCCATTTGTGGCAGCGGCGATTTGGTTAGCAAGCGTGAAGTTTCCTCAAGCCACGACGACTCGCGCGCGGCTCGGTTGGGGCGTATTGGGCGGCGTGATGTTGACGGCGGCGATCTTGAGCAAGATTTCTAATTTGATCTTTCTCTGCCTCCCGTTCTTGGCAGCGATCTTTTTGTTTAACTGGAAAGAATGGCGCAAAGGCTTCACTCTGGCAAGTGCGATGTATATTGGCTGCGCCATCACGCTTGCGCCGATTGTGATCTTCATCCGATTCTTCACCAGTTCGACATTGGGTTTAAATTTGGTGACGTTGAAAACGGGTGGGACTCTGGCCGAACTGCCCGCGCAAATTTTTGGCACGAGTCAAAGCGTGATGTCGTTTTTGTCGGCGTATCTGCCGTTCCCGATGTGGCTGATCATTTTGATCGGGATCGGCGCAGCACTTTGGCGAGGCGGACGCGCGGCGTGGTTCAACGCCAGTGTGTTAGCGGCGACGATGGCGGTGTTGATCGTGCAAACTCGTCCGGCGTTTTTAGCCTCGCGCTTTTTGCCGGTCTACGCGCCGATGATCGTGATTTTGGCTGGGGGCGGGTTGGCGGCGATCACGATCCAGTGGCGGCGCGTCTTGGTGATCGGCGGCATCGCAGTGATGATCGGTCCGGGCGTGATGTTCGCTTGGCAGGGGTGGATCGATCCGACTCAATTGCCGCTTGAACAAAGTGATCGCTGGCATTACGTCACCGGCTGGCCCAACAG
>CAKKQG010000389.1:2728-3835 GCA_919901875.1 Anaerolineales bacterium | reverse complement strand
CCGGGACCGGCGTTATACGATCCGTGAAAAGCAAAGTAGGCTTGGTTGAGTTTGCGAATCTGATAGCCCTTCGTCCAAAAAAATTGTCGCCGCTCTTCCATATACGTTTCGGCTTGCTCAATTTTTCCCTCTAACAAAAGTTGATCCACCGTGACTCGCGTCTCGCGCATCTCAAGATTAAAGTTGAAGACGTTAGGATCACGAGTCGGTGTGGGACCGGGTGTGCGCGTGGGGCGCGGACTCGGCGTGGGAGTCGGCGGCGGCACCCGCTCCGGATAATAGCGGGCGATCACCATTCGCCCGATCTCCTGCCCGAAGATCGTCGCCGTCGTTTCGTTGATCGTCCGTAACTGCGGCGAGTTGTCGTAATTGATCCCGAGCGGGCGCAGGGTGAGGTAGTTGTGCGACCATTCGTGCGCGCCGACTTCGGCGATGTAATTAAGGTTCGCCGTCTCATACACCATTGCCGGATACGATCCCAACCCGCCGATGGGTTCGATAATGGCGGAGACGTTCAACTCTTTTTCGATTTTCGATTCGAGCGCGACTTTGTCGTCTGCCGATAAGCCGGGTTCAACCATCGAATAAGCGATGCGTTCAATGCGATCACGCGGCGAGACGATGAGATAACCGGGCAATGCCGAGATGTGAAATGAGATGGGCGGGAGAAGTTGACCGCCTGTTGTAAATCCTTCTTCAGTTAATATCGCGCTGATCTGTTCTTGCAAAATTCCTTCGGCGAGTGGTTGCAGTTGATCCAGCCGCGCCCGCGTTTGATCGAGCTGCGCTCGCAGATCGCGGCTGGCGGCGACAGGATCGGTCTGTTTGGGATCGGTAAAAATTTCATCCATCTGCCCGCGAATCTTCAACATCCGATTCATCTGATCGAAATACTCCAATACGATCTGCTTGCGCTGATTCGCGCTCATGTAGCTTTGCTCAGATGAAATGCTTTGAGAGACTTTCACTCCAAGCGCGTCGAGAGTCCACGTCACAAAATCAAACTGCCTGCCACTGACGCGCACATCCACTTTGGTCGGGATGTCGGCGATCAGGCGCACATCGGCGTGGAACGCGAGAGCGATGAAAAAAGTGAGGAGGGTGAAA
>CAKKQG010000389.1:0-2628 GCA_919901875.1 Anaerolineales bacterium | reverse complement strand
CGATGAAATTTTTAGTCACAGGTGGCGCAGGGTTTTTAGGATCGGCGTTGGCGAATCGACTCGTGGAGGACGGTCACGAAGTCCGAGTCATTGATGATCTTTCCGCAGGCGATCAAACGCGACTCGATTCGCGTGTGTTGTTCACGCGCGGCGACGTGAATGATCGCCCCAAGTTGTGGACTCTGCTTCAAGATGTGCAGTGCGTGTATCATCTCGCGGCGCGGGTCTCGGTTGCCGAATCGATTCTCTATCCGCGTGAATACACCACGGCGAATGTCGGCGGCACGGTGAGCGTGATGGAAGCCATGCGCGACGTGGGCGTGCGGCGCGTGGTGTTGGTCTCGTCGGGCGCGGTGTATGGCGAGAACAACATTCAACCGCTACATGAATCTCTGCCACCGGATCCGGCTTCACCTTATGCCGTGAGCAAACTCGCCGCCGAGTATTACGTGCGGACGATTGGAAAGTTGTGGGGAATCGAGACGGTGGCACTGCGTGTGTTCAACGCCTACGGACCTCATCAATCGTTGCCTGCGGCGCACGCGCCAGTCATCCCGCGCTTTATTAAGAATGCGTTGAGCGGCGCATCGTTGGTAACGTATGGCAGTGGGGAACAGACGCGGGATTACGTTTATGTGAGTGATGCGGTCAATGCGATGGTGGCGGCTGCCACTGCGAATGGCGTTGATCGTCAAGTGATCAACGTTGGTAGTGGAATCGAGACGAGCGTGCGTGATCTGATCGCCACGATCAGTGAGGTGATTCAAAAACCGGTGGAAGCGATCTACAACTCGGCGGAGCGCGGCGGCGTGTCGCGGATGCAAGCCGACCTTTCGCGGGCGAAGGCGTTGCTCGATTACGAGCCGCGCCTGACGCTGGCAGAGGGGTTGAGGCGGACAGTTGAAAATGATCCGCGATTCAAGAATTAAATTAGGCTTACGCACTTTAATCACGAATGTCACGAATAGGCGAATTCAACGAATAAAACAACAAAAAAGTATTCGAGATATTCGTTCATTCGCGGTATTCGTGATGAAGTGGTTCTGTCTTGCGGAAGTCCAGTTAAAAACCTTCGCCGTCAACGGAGGTTTTTTATTGACTGGCGCAGAATCGCGACTGTTATACAATAATCGCGTAACTATTTTCAACTAGTTTCAGGAGGCTACCATGAAACTTCGAACTCTCACTATCGCGATGATCATTGGCGTGGCGTTGTTCGCCGCTCTCTTCGTCGTGACTGCGCCCGCTAACGCAGAACAAACTTTTGCGCCGCGCGAGGCGGGCGGCGTGATCACCTACACCGTGCGCGTCGGCGATACCTGGTCGAGAATCGCCAACATGTTTGGCGTAAGCCCATCACGTCTGCTCGACTTTAACGAACGCCGCACAACCAATCGCATCTCGCTCTTCGCCGGTGAAGTGCTTAAGATTCCGATTGATCTCGGCACGACGCCGAGCCTGACCGCGCCATTCCTCTACACTGTTCAGGCGGGTGACACGGTAGAGTCGGTGACCAAGAAATTCTTAATGGATAAATATTGGACGCTGTTTGCTAACGGTCTGCCGCAGACGCAAACCTTCCTCACTGTCGGGCAAACAATTCTGATCCCCGCCGGTCCGCATCGTTACGTCGTTCAAAAAGGTGACAGCCTGCCAAGCATCGCCGCGCTGTTCGGCACCACCGCCGACAAACTTTTGCCCTCTAACCCGCAGCTCTCCGGCGGAAAAATTTTCTTCCCCGGAATGTATGTCTATATTCCGGTGATCTACGATCTTGGATTCACCATCTCGCCGTTTGCCGCTTCGGGCGGCGGAGGCGGCGCAACTACGGGGACAACGACCTCCGGCATATCAACATCCACTACTTTAAGCACCGGTTTAACTACCAGTCCGCCAAATCCTGGTGATGTTGCCCGCGCCGCCAATGCCAGCGTGATCACAGTAGTCGAGACGATCACCATGCCGCAGAACATTGTCAATTTGAATCAAGCTTTCCAAATCCGTTTAGTTCGCTTGAACAATGTCCAACGCGATTTCACTCGCGACAACGGCGCCATTATCACTGCCACGCTTCAATTCCGCGGCGGCACTGGCACGTACTTGATCCGCCGCCTGCTCAATAACCTGCAAAACGGCGTGAAGATGACCGGCATCTACGTCAATAATGACAACGGTCAACTGTGGAACGATATTGACATGCCTTTCGAGACAACCTGCACCGCTACCCTGCCAATTGATCTCTATATCACCACCGGCGGCGCGACGATTTATCACCACTTTGAATTCAAAAACATTCAATGCCCATGAAGTAAAGACTTCCGAAGTTTTGAAAACTTCGGAAGTCTGACGCACAGAAAAAAACACCGAGTGTTTCGCAAAGCGCACTCGGTGTTTTTTTATTCATTGATCATTGTTTCATTGTTCATTGTAAAATTGCCCCTATGCCGCGCCTGCCCCGTTCCTTCTTCGCGCGCCCCACCCTCACCGTTGCGCGCGAGTTGTTAGGGCAGCGTTTAGTTAAGATCGAAGGCGGCAAACGACTCGGCGGCATCATCACCGAAGTCGAAGCCTACATCGGCGAAAAAGATTTAGCCTGTCACGCCCGCGCCGGTCGCACCGCGCGCACCG
>CAKKQG010000388.1 GCA_919901875.1 Anaerolineales bacterium | reverse complement strand
CCGGCACGGCGGTGGGCTTGGGGGCTTCCGTCGTCGGGGTAGCGCACGCGCCGAGAATCATGGAGAGTGCCACGATCACGGCAAAAATGTGAAGCAATTTGTGTTTCATAAAGTGTCTCCTTTTTTGAAATGCATTGATCTGAATTTGTTTACGGCGTTGAAGGGTAAAGTTTTTTCGCTGGGTGATACAGCCTCCTTTTTTTAAAACGTTCGGCTATGTGACGCTGACATCTAAGCCAGCGCGGGAATGGTCGCAGTGTGAGCAAGTTTTTCTAGCGCGCCAATGCTGTAGATGAGTGAACGCGACAAGTGAAACGGATCTTTCACCGGCAGCCCGGCAGTGATCTCTGTTTTGTTGCCGTAGCGATCTAAATTCTGAATCCACTCGCCATAGTGCGGCACCGGGAAGTGGGCAAACGAATACTCATGCACGCGCTGAAACCAATCGAGACACCACGACTCTTGAGTCAACGAATAAGCTAATAACAATGCATAGAGCGCTTCGGTATGAGGCCACCAAATTTTTGTTTCCTCCTTGCCTTCCCAGCTCGTGCCGTTGGCTTCACGTGCCAAAAAGAGTCCGCCGTATTCGTCATCCCACCCCAATTCCAAATGCCAACGCATTGCCTCAATCGCTTGGCGAATACGCGCTTCATTTTTCTCGTATTGATAAATATGGATCATGAACCACATCGATTCCAGCGCGTGTCCGGGGTTGGTGGCGCGAATGGGTAACAGCGCGTCCTCGAGCGACACAAATTCAAAAGCGCGTTTATGTTCGGGGCGCAAGAATACCGTCATCACTTGTTCGGCGTGATCGAGTCCGGCTTGGATCATCGCCGCATCATTTAGATATTGACCCAACTCATAAAACGCTAGCGAGAAGATCATCGAGATGCCATGCGCCTTCGCGCCGGATGGGATGGGGTGCGGTGCGGTGAGATAAGAACCGGGCGCGGCAAGTTGATTCTGAACATTAGCGAACGTCTCGCGCGCAAGTTGGATCGCTGCGGGGTTGCCGCCAGCGCGGGCGAAGGCGGTGAACCCGTAAATGGCGAAGCCATCGGCGTAAATACTTGTCGCGCCTTGCAGCTGTTTCCCGTTTTCATCCACCAAGAAAACCCAACGTCCTTGTTCATCACGCCCATACGTCTTCACAAATTCAAAAATATGATTAGCAATATCGAGCCACTCCTGTTTGCGCTCGATGCAGTTGTAGAGCGTGGAAAATGTCCAGATGGCGCGCAGTTGCGACCACATGTATTTGTTGCGGCTGAGTCGCTCGCCTTGATCGTTGAGGCAAGTGCAGATGCCGCCCTTCTCCCAGTCCACGCCATATGTGATCCAAAACGGCACTACACGCTCAAGCAATTCGGCGCGATAGAGGGAGAGCAGGGCGTTGAAATCGGGCGTGGTCATTTCTTTAACTTCACGTCTTCAAACTTCCAGCCGAAATTTTTGCAAACAACTTTCACATGTGAATCCCAAGTAGGCTACTCTTTGGGTCGCCCATTAACAAAACAATCGACGCTCAGGTAGCGCAGTGGCTTGTCGCTTTTGCATTCGGTTCGATGGTACGTGTGCGGTGGAATGCGCGCCACATCGCCGGGCTTGAGTGGAAATGCTTGTTGTTCTTGTCCGATGTAGAGAGTGCCTGCGCCTTCGATTACATAAAAAATTTGCTCCATATCGTGATGGACGTGGAGCGGCGCCGATTCACCGGGGTCAAGCACGGTGATAAACACCTCTGATGTTTCGGCATCGGCGCGATCCATCACCAGATCGTTGACGTGAGTCGGAAAACGGTAATGAGTGATTTCGTTGAAGATGTATTTCATATTTGGCTAATCCATTTCTTTGACGACCTTCACCAAAGCGTCAATCGCTTCGGCGGGTGTGCCGGGGCTGACGCCGCCACCTGCTGAAAGAATTAAGTTTTTTTTGTTCGTCTTACGGATACACTCACGCGCCCACTCTTCTACTTCTTGCGGCGTGCCATTCACCATCACGGCGTAGGGTGAGACATTGCCCATGAGAGCAATGTTTGGCATCGCCTCTTGCACTTTGGCAATATCGGTCTCGTGGCTGAAGTTGAAAACATCAAAGCCTAAATTCGCCATCGGCTTGATCAAGTGTGGGCAGGGTGTATCGTTATGATAGATGCGGATCATTCCGTTGAATTCACTGAAGAGTCGGGTCATATAGGGACGGGCAAATTCTTCAAATAATTTTGGCGAGAGCAAACCTACAATGTCATCCAAGACCATGATGCCTTCGGGCGCTTTCAACACGCTGAGTTGTGCGCGAAGCCAGGCGATGATGGTGGTGGTTACGGTGTCGAGTAATTGGTGCATGGCTTCGGGATCGGTTTGCAGAAGCACCATCAACTCCGTCATGGAGAGCATCCAGCCAGTCACGGCAAAAGGTCCTCGCGCCGCCACCATTTTGATGTTGATGCCGTCGCGCAATAACTGATTCTCGGTATCCACATAGCGCTGCAAGATCAACGGCATGAATCCGTGATATTGCGGGTCGGCCGGTTCAACGTCTTTCAACGCGGCGAGTCCGCCTAACACCGGTTCAATGGCGGGCGGCTGATCGTGGTACCACATAATGCGCGCGCCAAATGCCGAAGGCTCTGCCGCCATGCCATATTCGATCCAAAAACCCGGTATCCACGCCACATCCGGAAACCGAGTCAGTAGATCGCGGTTGATGTGCAGCCATTGGTCGGTCTTAAGAAAATAGTCTAAGGTGTCCACGGCGGCATAACCGGGGAGCCACGGGCTATCTACGATCAGCGCCACAGGCACACGATCCGCTTTTCCGCCACGGGCAACGGTTGCAAATCTTTCCCAGGGAGTCATCACGTTTTGACTCCGTTGCTGCACGGCGCGGCAGATTCGCGCACGATGAGCGGACTCTCGACGAGCGTGTAGCCTTCGCCTAAAGTTTTCTCGCCGCACATCATCTGCCGTAAAATTTGCATTGCTAATTTGCCCATGTGCTGTTTAGGTTGCGAGACGGTGGTGAGGGGCGGGTTGGTGTGCGCTGCGATATTGATGTTGTCGAAGCCGACAACTGAAATGTCTTCAGGCAC
>CAKKQG010000387.1:9204-10868 GCA_919901875.1 Anaerolineales bacterium | reverse complement strand
TTTAATCAGGACACATTATGAAACCCGTTCATAACACTTCCTATCGTTACCCTCACGAGCAAACTATATTGACTCTCACCCTGCTACTCGTCTTCGGCGTGATTTTTTTCACGGCGACGGCGACGGTGTGCGGCAGTGTGGTGTTTGTCGCCGCGATGCTGATCATCGCTTACTTCGCCACCAGCAATCGGCATCAATCGTTATTGAAGACCGCGCAGGAAGTGACTCCACAAACGAACCCGCGATTAAACGACATGGTGGAAGAGTGCCGCGCCACGTTGCAAACCGAAGCGGTGCAAACGTTTGTGGCGAATCGCAACGCGCTCAACGCTTACACGTTTGGTCTCACCTCTCCAAAAGTTGTCGTGATCTATTCGGCGTTGGCGCAGGTGATGGATGAAGATGAATTGAAATTTATTGTCGGACACGAGTTGGGGCATGTGACGTTGGGGCATACCTGGTTGAACTCGCTCGTCGGCGGCATGGCGGGGATACCGTCACCGTTTATGGGCGCGATCTTAATGGAAGCGGCGTTCTTGTGGTGGAATCGTGCTTGCGAGTATTCAGCGGATCGCGCCGGGTTGTTGGCGTGTGGCGATGTGAACAAAGGGATCTCAGCCTTGTTGAAGATCGGCGTGGGTCTGCAAGTGAGTCAAGGCGTGGACCCGCAACGCGCTTTGCAAAAATTGCGCGACGAGATGAACGACACGGTGAGCACTGTCGGCGAATTATTTGCTACGCACCCCTTGATCGCGCGACGCATTGACGAGTTGAAGAAGTGGGCGGCGAGCGCAGAATACAAAAAGAGATTGGGGATTGGAGATTAGAAATTGGGATTTTGGGTTTTTGGGATTTGTTTTTTTTGTTCATTCTTCATTGTCTCATTGTTCATTTCGGTTATGGATCACTTCAAAAACATCTACACTCACCACGCCGATAAATATCATGTCGCAATCGCCGCAGAGGATGTTGACGGGCATCTTAAGGCTGCGCTGCGACGGTGTTTGGGAGTGGCGGCGTCACCGCGCGGGAAGCGGATTCTTGATCTGGGCACCGGCAGCGGTCGTCTTCCATTATTATTCGCCAACGAGTCGGCGCGGATGATCGGTCTCGATCTGCATTGGGGGATGTTGAAGCAGAATCAAATTGAAAGAAAAAATATAAATGGTAATTGGGAATTGGTGAATGGCGATATGCGTTGTTTGCCGTTCCCTTCGGCGTCGGCAGAGGTCGTGACGGCGGGTTGGGCGATTGGGCATTTGCGAAAGTGGTATGAGGAGAATTGGCAAATTGAAATCGGTAAAGTGATTAACGAGATGATTCGCGTGGCAACGGGCGACGGTGTGGTGATCATCATCGAGACGCTTGGGACGGGGAGTCTTACGCCCGCGCCGCCCGCGCCGCACTTGGCGGATTATTATGCGTGGCTTGAAGGGGAGTGGGGCTTTGAACGCAAAACGATCTCCACCGATTATCAATTCGCTAGTGTGGATGAGGCAATTGAGAAAACGGAATTCTTTTTTGGGGCAGAGATGTCGGAAAAGATTCGCCAGAATAATTGGTCGCGTTTGCCAGAGTGGACAGGGGTATGGGTGAAGAAGACATAGCCAATGTCATTGTGTTGTGAAATCAATGAACACGATAGACACAAAAACAATGTGTGA
>CAKKQG010000387.1:0-9104 GCA_919901875.1 Anaerolineales bacterium | reverse complement strand
TGAGAATCGTGCTTGAGTCGCATAAACTCTTTGTCGGTGTCTGATCACAATTTATTTTGGAGCGGAGTCATAACTGTGGACAAAGAAGAACAGCCGGTAAATAAAAAAGTGGAGTCGCTGATAGTGTGTAACGAGTGTCTGATGGCAATGATGGGTGGTCAGCGTTTCCATCATTGCCATCACTGTCCTTGCTGTAAAAATGAGGATGAGAGAGAAGCAGTAAAAACGCCCATCTCGCCAACGGAGGGCACTCTCAAAAATAATTAAACGAAAACGCCGCAGGAAATTTTCTCCTGCGGCGTTTTTTTCTTATTCGTCCCTACCCATCGGGTCGTCAACATCAAACGCCTGTCAGAATTATTATATTGACATCCCCCTCAAATTTTCATATAATGGGAACGTTCCCATCTTTTGAGGCTTTATGGCGCGTTCTCACCCTACCATTATTGATGTTGCTCAGAAAGCTGGCGTCTCCAAATCCACTGTCTCGCGTGTTTTGCAGGGTAATGGTCAGCCAGTGCATGAAGAGACTCAGAAAGCCGTCCAGAAGGCGATCCAGCAATTAGGGTATGAACATAATGCGGTTGCCAGCAGCTTGCGAACAGAACGTACCAACATGATCATGTTGATCATGCCCGATATCACTAATCCCTTTTGGCCCGATGTTGCGCGCGGTTTACAAGACACAATCGAGAAAGCGGGTTACTCGGTGGTGTTAGCCAATAGCGATTGGGATGCCCATCGTGAAAAGCAGTTTCTCGCCACCGCCCGCCGTAACCGATTCGATGCGATTGCTATCAACCCGGCGGCGGTCACGGAGAAAGAACTCTCACTCAATCGCGCTCCCATTGTCATCTTGGGGTTGCGTGAAGACTTTAAGAATATAGATATGGTTGGGTCTGATAGTTATCACGGCACGTTACAGGCGCTCGACTATCTGTACAAGTTAGGACATCGGCGTATCGGTTTTATTCGGGGGGAGCATAATAGTGGCAGAGGGCAAGCGCGATATAACGGATACACCGAATTTTTAAAACGGGGGTCTTTGCCCTTGCGCCCAGAGTTGATTGTCGAAGTTCCATTTGAATTGGAGAGTGGACGCAAAGCTTTTACAACGTTAATGTCGTTGAAGAAACCGCCGACAGCAATTTTCGCTTCTAACGACGTATTAGCAATTGGCGCGATGCAATCGGCGGCAGAGATGGGTGTTGTCATCCCTGATGATCTTTCGATCATTGGCATGGATAACATTTACTCGTCTTTGATGACCACACCGGCATTAACGACGATGTCAAAATCGAAATATGAAATTGGCAAGCAGGCGGCGGACTTGTTGCTCAAGCGGATCAACGGCACGGCGCCTGCCAAACGGGCGCGTATTGTGATCCCGTGTGAATTGATTGAACGGAGATCGACGGCGCCGCCGCGACGATGATGATTGACGGGAAAAGTTAACGGGGAAGTGTTTTCCCTTTTTATTTCGTCCAGTGTGGGAACGTTCCCACAATGCGGCAGTTTTTATTGGATTATGAAAGGTTCGGGCTGATGATCACTCGCGCAGATTTGGTTGCTAATCGAGCTCTATGTGAAGAGAAAGCAAAAGGAAGTCTATTAGGTCTTGCCGTTGGCGATGCCTTTGGTGATTTGGGTCGCAGTGATGATTATCGCAAACGTTACGGCATCGTCACCGAAGTTTATGCCAATGCCAAAAGCACCGACGACACGGAGTTTGCCCTGTTGACGGCACGCACTTTGGTAGATAACGGCGGACAGCTGACGTTGGAAACGCTGGTGGCGTCATGGCAGAAATATATTTTAGATCAAGGCGGCGTTTTTGAGCGCGGCGGCAAACCTTTATACGGCGCGGTTGAAAATCTTCGGCGCGGGATCATGCCGCCCTTATCGGGGCGCGACAACGTGATGAACAATGATGATGGCGCGGCGATGCGTATCGCGCCCATCGGTATTGTTTGCGCCGGTGACCCGCAACGCGCAGCGGCAATGGCAGAGATCGAGTCGCAGATCAGTCATGATGCCGATGGCATTTGGGCGGCGCAGGCGGTTGCCGCCGGAGTGGCGGTGGCAATGGTAGATGGCAGCACGGCTGAAATTCTGCAAACCGCTCTTCGTTATATTCCAAATGACAGTTGGTTAGGTCGTGCTATGAAGCACGCAATGTGTATCTGCGATGAAGCCAAGACAATTGAGAACGCTTGGGAGAAATTACATACTGAATTTTGGACTCCGGTTCACTCTGTCGCCCCCGAAGCGATCCCGCAAGCGTTAGCAATTTTTAGACTCACCGATGGCGATTTTCGCCAAGGATTATTTTGGGGAGGAAACTTTGGGCGTGATGCGGACACCATTGGCGCGATCATCGGCGCATTGTGCGGCGCGCGCTGCGGACTCTCGGTGATACCGCCGTTGTGGGTGGAACGGGTTCGCCGCCCCAGCGGCGTGTGCCTCAAGTTCGCAGCTCAAGAAGACATCCCGTCATTGGCGGCGCAATTAGCCAATCTTATTCAATAAAGGAGGTGAGTTAAGACAATTGATTCTTTCGCGTTCCACATCTGATCGATTAACCATTTCCATTCACTATCTAAAGGAGAAGATGCAATGACTCAGAAACAATTATCACGACGAGATTTCCTTCGTCTTACAGGTGTCACCGCCGCCGGGTTTGCGGCAGCTGCCTGTGCAACACCTACCGCGACTCAGTCACCCACGAGCGCACCTGTTCCTGTTCCTGCCACAAGCGCGCCCGCCGCCACAGCCATTCCTCCCACTGCGGCTCCCACGGCTCGTCCCGTGGTGAATGCAGATTGGTGGACGGTAGCCGGAGCTGATGTCGGTAACAAAGCCGATCAAGAAGCGATGCTCGACGAATACCTCAAGAGCCCTTCGGGTGCTTGGGCAAAGATCAAAGCCACCTTCCTGCCCGACGATGGCTTCTCTGAAAAGATGACGACCGTGTTAGGCACCGGCTCCGGTGCCCCCGATGTCACCACCTTCTGGACTGCAGATTGGTTCCCGGCGGCGGTTGATCTGCGCGAGCGTATCGCCAAAGACAAAGTGGACATTAACATGTATTCCAAGGTTCACTTTGACAGCCGTTGCCGTTTTGGTGAACAGATCATCGGCTTGCCTATTGGCGTCGGCGCAACGATGAATTTCTACAACAAGACTCTTTTCGAGAAAGCAGGTTTGAAGGAACCTCAATGGGGTTACACCCTGCAGCAGTACCTCCAAGATGCGGTCAAGATGACAGATAAGTCCAAGAAAATCTTCGGAGCGGCAATGCCCACGCGTGTTTGGCGCGGCGAATTTTTTGCCTTTGGAGCGCGCCCTTTCAGCGATGATGGTAAGAAGGTAGACGGATTCATGAACGGACCGAAGACAGTGAAAGCCTTCGAGTTCATTTCTGATCTCGCGCGTTCTGGCTCGGTACCCACCGCCGCCGAATTCGAAGTCATTAAGACCGAAGGCACGGGTCCGCTTGATCTCTTCAATACCGGGCGTCTCGGTTTTGCAGGTTTGAACAATGGACAATTCCTGCTGGTAGACAAAGCGGGCGTCAAGTTTGGCTTAGGGCACAACCCCAAAGTAGATGGCGAAGACATCATCACCAATGGCTGGACGTTGCAAATTGGTATTCCTAAGGCAAGCAAGAATCAAGATGCGGCCTGGGAGTATCTCAAGTGGTTCACCGGCGCCCCCGGACAGAGTTTCTTAATGAAGCGCAACAATGGCTTCACGCCAACGATCCCCTCGCTGTGGAAAGATCACCCGGCGGCGAATGATGAGCGTGTTAAATTCTTCTTCGAAATCTTGAAGACGAAACAGATCTGGGAATTCTCCGGGCAATTCCCGTACTTCGCCAAAGTGACTCGCCTAAATCAAGACTTGTTCGATGGCATCTATCTCAACAAGATTAAGCGTGCCGATATCAAGAGTGAGCTCGATAAAGTGGTGCCGGCAGCGCAAAAGATCGTTGACGAAGAGCGAGCGAAGTTGGGCTTGAAATAAGTTTTAGATTCTCCTCCTGTTCGTGGGGATGCGGTCCAAGACCGCATCCCCACATCTCTCAAAGTGGTGATGTATGTTACGACAAGCAAGACGCGAAGCTATTGAAGGCTATATAGGCATCAGTCCATGGCTGATTGGATTCCTTGTGTTTACGCTGGGTCCCATGATCGCTTCCTTCTATTTCAGCTTCACCGACTGGCGCATCACCGTCTCGCCACGCTGGGTAGGGTTGGCGAACTATATTCGCATCTTCACCGACGATCGTGATTTCTATCAGGCGATCAAAGTGACATTCACTTACGCCGCAATTGCCCTGCCGCTTAATCTTGTTGCCGGTCTCGGTTTGTCGTTGTTGCTCAACCAAAAAGTCCCCGGCATGAGCGTCTTCCGCACATTGTTTTATATGCCGGTCGTGTTATCGGGCGTATCGGTCGCCTTGATGTGGATGTGGCTGCTCAATCCCGATTACGGTGTGGCGAACACGCTCTTGAGTTACATCGGCATCGAAGGACCTGCTTGGTTTTGGGATCCCGATTGGGCGCTGCTAAGTGTGGTGCTGATTAATCTGTGGCGCGTGGGTGGCGGCGCCATCATTTATCTTGCCGGTTTGCAAAATATCCCGCCGCATCTATATGAAGCCGCCGACATTGACGGCGCCAGCGCTTGGGCGAAGTTGTGGAATGTGACCTTGCCCATGCTCACGCCGACTCTCTTCTTTCAATTGGTCATGGAACTCATTGACGTCTTTCAAGTCTTTACCATTGTCTACATTATTACGGATGGCGGTCCCCTACGCGCCACACTCTTTTACATGCTGTATATGTTCCGCACCGCCTTTGTAGACTTCGATATGGGTTACGCTTCTGCCTTGGCTTGGATCATGGCGATCATCATCATGTTCTTTACCGCACTGGTCTTTAAAAGCTCGCCCTTGTGGGTCTATTACGAAGGAGAAGCAAAGGAGTAATTATGGCGGCTATGACCACCTCCCCGCGCACGTTCTCGTATAAGTGGAGTCAACGCTTCTCTACCCTGTTGGTATTTCTTATCCTGACCGCTTTAGCCATCCTCATGGTTGGCATCCCTATCGGTTGGGTTGTTCTCACCGCGCTTAAAGAACGCTCGCAAATTATTGCTTGGCCCCCGGTGTATTTGCCCAATCCAATCCGCTGGGCAAACTTCACCGACATCATCGAGCAATTGCCCTTCATCCGCTTTATCCTCAACACCTTGTTCATTTGCGTCATGAATATCATCGGGCAGGTGATCTCGTGCAGCATTGTGGCTTATACCTTTGCCCGTCATCGTTTCCCCGGCAAAGAATTTCTCTTTCTGGTATTACTCTCCACCTTGATGATCCCGCATCAGATCACCCTCATCCCGCAGTTCGCGCTATTTCAAAAATTAGGTTGGGTCGGCACCTACTTGCCCCTCATCGTGCCGGCGTTCTTTGGTAGTCCGTTCTTTATTTTCTTGATGCGGCAATACATCATGACCATCCCGCGTGATTTAGATGAAGCGGCACGCATGGACGGCGCTTCAACCTGGCAAGTGTTTTGGCACATCATCATGCCCTTGTGCATCCCGCCGCTCATTGTCATCACCGTCCTCACTTTTCTCTGGCGGTGGAATGACTTTCTCAACCCGTTGATCTACTTGAGCAACTTTGATGATTACACGATCCAGCTCGGTCTCAATATGCTCAAAGGTCGCTACAACATTCAGTGGAATTTGATCATGGCTGGTTCACTCATCTCGCTCTTCCCGTGCGTCGTCATTTACTTCTTCACGCAAAAGTATCTTATCGGCGGCATCGCCAACGTGGGCATCAAAGGTTAGCCCGTTCAGGAGATGAACAACCACATCACGTTGGGTGGATACGACTTCTCTTTTTCGGTGATCACGACCCAAAATTTTTATGAGCCGGATGAATTCACGATCACCGAATCAGGGGATGCGGTCAACGCGCGCGTTGACCGTTTGTGGTGCGGTGAACGATCAACGGCAGTGGCGGCGTCCTTACAGATCAACTTCGCGCATACTCAAGACGGCATTCAGTGGCAGGCGCGCGCCTCACATCCCGAACTTATCAAAGGGATCAAAGTATCTATTCGCTCATTGCCCAACGCCGAGATTTTAATTCCGCTCAATCGCGGTTTTCATCTCGCCGACGGCGAACAACTCAAAATTTGTTTTCCCTATCAAACGCATCCCAAACATCATCGTTGGAAGGCACAGTTCGTTGCCTTTCGCACTGCAAATAAAATTTTGTGGCTCGACAATCGTGAGCATCCG
Organism: Anaerolineales bacterium; assembly: GCA_919901875.1. Lineage (GTDB taxonomy): Bacteria > Chloroflexota > Anaerolineae > Anaerolineales > VGOW01 > VGOW01. The sequence goes on along the minus strand of CAKKQG010000387.1, from coordinate 2,783 downwards.
TTTCGTGTCAAACGTCTATGGCTCACTCGTCACGGCGATCAACTGGCGATTGATGTTTACAATGAGGATCATGCGCGCAGCCGCTCGCATGAATTTAAAACCCCATTATGGACTCTGCGCGAAGTCCCAAGTTGGGCAGAAGCCGTTGAAGACTATCGGCGGTGGATGGAAAATGTTTATCAACTTACGCCGCTAGAAAAACGCGCGGATGCGCCAAAGTGGTTGAACGATATTGCCCTCACGGTGATGATGCTTGGTGAAGGACTGGTCGGTCACATTGGCTACACCTTCGCCCAAATGGAAGAACGCCTTGACGAGTTAGCAAAAGTTTTTCCGGCGCAACACACCTTGCTCTACCTCCCCGGCTACGATGGGCGCATGGATATGCACTGGCCCGATATTTACCCGGCCGAAGTTTTAGGCGGCGCAGCAGGCTTTGGCAAACTTGCTGCTCATGCTCATCAACTCGGTTTCAAAATCCTCTTGCACTTAAGCCTCTGGGGAATTGATCGTTCTTCGGAATTTTACAAACAGTTTCAAAATGATTTGGTGTTTGATTCAGAAGGCAGGCCGCAAGAATGGGAAACGGATCGTGATGGCGATGGACTAGCGGAACGTGTCTTCGCTTACGTCTCGCCCGACTCGGCGGATTTTCGTAATTTGATTCGTGATCGGGTGCGCGTTCTCGTCGAAGAATTTCACATTGACGCCATCCATTTCGATCAGACTCATTCTTATCGCAACGATCTCCATCACGATCATTATCGCGGCGTGTGTGCCCTTTATGATGAAATGCGCCAAGCCTTTCCGAATGTTTTATTTGGCGGCGAGAGCCTCAGCGAGATCACGGTGCCGTTATTGCCACTCGCCCAAACGCGCACGGGGGTCATTCAAGTGGACGATGCCGAATGTTTCCAAAAATTATTTGCGCCCTACACGCGACGCTACGGTCATCCCGGTATTCTCGCGCCCGAACCCACGCGCAACCCTTGGTCGCATCCCACATGGACACTCGAAGCGTTTCAACATCAAATGAAAATGCAAGAAGCGGCGGGCGCGATCCCAACGTTGTGTTTAACCCATCGCCATATTCGTTTAGATAGCCAAGCGGCGAAAATCGTGCTGGATTACGCGCAACGCTTTTTGAAATCGCTTCATGCGTCGTGAAGTTTTTGCACAGGGGGCGTTAGGGGCGATGTTGGTCATGCTGTTGAGCGTTTTACTAAACGCCTCAACTTCAACGTTCACTCCGCGCCGCGCTTTTGCCCTCGAACATTTTCAAGATCGACTATACGCCGTCGGTGGATGGAACGGGCAGGCGACTCAGCTTGATTTGGTTGAAACGATTGACGACTCACTCACTGGCAAATGGATCGCCGCGCCGCCATTGATCTACGCCCGCAGCCAACACACGGCGGTTGCCGCCGCTGACCGGCTCTTTGTCTTGGGTGGCTGGAGCGCGGATACGGGTTTGGTTTCTGCCGTTGAAGTTTTCGATGGCAACGTGTGGTCAACGGCGACTCATCTCCCTACCCCACGCCGTGAACCTGCCGCTGCAATTTTGCAAAACAAGATTGTGATCGCTGGCGGCTTCAATGGCAGAAACGATTCGGAAGTTGAGGGTTATAGCGATGTCGTTGAATCTTACGATTGGAAATTAAATCAATGGCAGCGTCTGGCATCGCTTCAACATCCGCGGCGCGGGCTGACAATGGTCAATGTAGGTGATCGCCTCTACGCCATTGGCGGCTACACCCTTGAAGATGGATTTATTAACGTGGTTGAGCGTTACGATCCGCTTGCCAATATGTGGGAAACATTAACGTGGAAGATCGCGCCGCGCACATGGGCGGCTTCGATTGTGGTTGACGATTCGATCTTGATCATTGGTGGCTACAACGGCGAAGGCTTTTTAAATTTAGTTGAGCGCATCGATCCGCGCACGGGGGCGGTCTGTCATCCACCGCCATTGCGTTATGCGCGCTCGTGGTTGGGCGCTGTAGTGTTAAAGAATGGAATTTTGACATTGGGCGGCGAAGATAAAACGGGAATGGTTGGAACGATGGAAATGATTAATCCCAATTGCCTCAAATGATAATTGCTCAGCGTCATTGCGAGCGCACTTTGCGAAGCAATCTCGGTCGCGCTATGAGATTGCTTCGTTCCGCTCCGCGAAGAACGCTCCTCGCAATGACAGAGTCTTAAATGACAAACGATCACGCCGATTTACTTCGTCGCGCACAAGGCGCATTGCTCGGGGTGGCTATCGGCGATGCGATGGGCGCGCCTGTTGAAGGAATGTCGTCGGCAGAAATTTTCGAGAAGCATGGGCGGCTGACAGGTTTCATTACAAACGAATCGGCTGGCACTGACGACACCGATTTCACTTTGTTCAACGCCTATCTGCTCAATACACATGGCACGCACATTACGCTTGAGCAAGTCGAGTATGAGTGGCGCGATAAATTATTATCGGGCAACTGGAGCTATCGCCCCGGCGGTTTTAGCGATGTGGTCTCCACGCGAAATTTAAGCGCCGGGCTGCACACGCCGCAATCGGGATCGTTTAATCATCAGATGTGGAGCGATGGGGTGGCAATGGCGATCAGTCCGGCGGGCATCATCGCCGCCGGTCAACCGCAGTTGGCGGCGCAACTGGCGATCACGTTGGGGAGCGTTTCAAATGGTCGCGATGGGTTGTATGCCGCGCAGGCGGTGGCGGCGGCACGCTCGATGGCGATGATCGGCGCTTCAATTGATCAGATGATCGAGTCGGCTTTATC
>CAKKQG010000386.1 GCA_919901875.1 Anaerolineales bacterium | reverse complement strand
TGGATCGCCTTCCCGATCACCTTTGTTGCTCTCAACGGTTTATCAGATCGCGGCTACACACTCACTCGCAATGTCGCGCTGTTGATTATCGCTTGGGCGTCGTGGTTCTTGGCGAGTGTGCGCTTATTGCCATTCACCCAAGCGGCGTTGTGGGCCGTCACTTTGATGATAGCGATCATCTCAACACTCATTGCGTGGAGTCGGCGCGATGAAATGATCAAGTGGCTGCGGGAGAATCGGCAGCACATCGTGATCACCGAATCGCTCGCGTTAGCTTTATTCCTCTTCTTCCTTTTTGTCCGTTGGGGCAACGGCGATCTGTGGCACACAGCCTACGGCGGCGAGAAGCCGATGGACTTTTCTTACTTCAACGCTGTGTTGAAGAGTACGTCGTTCCCGCCTTACGATCCGTGGTTCGGCGGCGGCTATCTCAATTACTATTATTACGGTTTCGTCATCGTCGCCACCGTGACAAAAATGATCGGCGTCGTTCCCTCATTCGCCTACAACTTAATTCTGCCCATGCTCTTCTCGCTCATCGGCACCGGCGCGTTTGGAGTTGCCTATAATTTAGTCGCAAGCCGTCAGCAATCAGCAATCAGCAATCAGCAATCGGATAATCTCCAATCTCCAATCTCTCATCCTTACCTCGCCGGTCTCCTCGCCTGCGCCTTTATGATCCTTCTGGGCAACTTGGGCGAGTTCGACGTGATCGGCAAAGCGCTGACTCGATCTGCGCCCGCCGATTTTAAACCGTGGCTGCCGTATCCGTACATCAGCGACATCCAACGCGGTCTCGCCGGTTTTTGGAATGTGTATGTGCAGGGCGGTCCGGTGTTGATCGGCACGGGCGAATGGTATTGGAACGCGACGCGCGTCATCCCTGATCAAGGCACGATGCCCATCACCGAATTTCCGTATTTCACATTTCTCTACGCCGACCTGCACGCGCACATGATCGTTCTCGCAATGACACTGATTGCAGTAGCGTGGTGTGTCTCGCTTGCACTCGGTGCGCGGCAGAAGATTGGTTGGGTAGAGTTCGCGGGTATTTGGATCATCGGCGGCATCACCTTTGGAGTCATCCGTCCATCGAATCTCTCCGACTATCAAACGTATTGGATACTCGGCTGCGTCGCCGTCCTCTATTCCGAATGGCGCAAGCACGAAGACGTCACGCTGGCATTTTTGATCGGCGCGGGTTGGCGTTGCGCCTTGCTCATCGGCGCGTCAATTTTATTTTATCAACCTTACACCGCGTGGCGCGGCGAAGGTTACGGCGCGGCAGAGTTGTGGAGCGGCGACAAGACTCCGATCAGCGCGTATCTCACCGTGCAAGGTTTATTTTTGTTTGTGATCCTCACCTTTTTATTGACCGAGACGCGGCGCTGGATGCAACGCACGTATCTTGACGATGTGAAAGAATACGCCTTCACCGCGCTGCTTGGGTTGATCGCTGTCGCCGCCTTGGCGATTGGGATGTGGTATCTCGGTTATCCGATCATGCTGATCGTCATCCCGCTCACGCTGTGGTGCGGACTCTTGATGTTGAGACCGGATGCCGAACCCGAACGGCGATCTGCTCTGGCGCTCATCGGACTCGGACTGGCGTTGACGATGTTGGTTGAAGTGGTTGTGGCGAAGGGCGACATCGGGCGCATGAACACCGTCTTCAAATTTTATTTGCAAGTGTGGACGTTCTTCAGCGTGGCGGCAGGCGCGGCAGTGGCGTGGATCGTTTCGCAAATGCCCGAGTGGGATAATTTGAGTCGCCGCTTGTGGCAGACGATTCTGATCGCCTTGATGCTCGTTGCCTTTTCATACACATCTCTCTCAACGGCGGCGAAGTTGCGTGACCGCATGGCGCCCGATGCGCCGCGTACGCTCGATGGCATGACCTACATGGCGTATGCCAAGTATGCCGATCAAGGACAAGACATTGATCTCAAATGGGACTACGAGGCGATCCAATGGATGTTACGCAACGTGAAAGGCTCACCGGTGATCGTCGAAGTCAACACTTCGGAATATAAATGGGGATCGCGTTATACGATTAACACCGGCTTGCCCGGCGTGATGGGCTGGAACTGGCATCAACGGCAACAACGTGTGGTCGTGCCGCCGACACTGATCACCGATCGCGTTGAAGCGATCAATAATTTTTATCGCACAACTGACTCCAAAGCGGCGCAAGACTTTCTAAAGAAATATGATGTATCGTTTATCATCGTCGGCGGTTACGAGCGAGCCTACTTCTCGCCCGACTCATTCAAGAAATTTGAGCAGATGACAGACGCTGGCTTGTTGAAGGTGGCGTATAAGAATGAGGGGACGACCATTTATCAAATGGCGGATGGTAGATAGCGTGATCCGTATTTTGTACCAGTGATGAAAGGTTGAGCTTATTTATGTCTATAGATTCTGAGTCAAGTTTCGATCAAAGGTATTTAAGTATCCTACTCAATCGCATTAACGTTTGCAAACGTTACAAGCCGCAATTTGGGCAGGGTCAAAAGACTGGTTTATCTTTGGATGAATTTCAAGCGTTATATTCGGCGGATATTTTCTATTCGTGGTTCGGGTTGGATAATCCAATGATGTATGCCGCGCACAAAGCTGCAGGCGGGATTACATCTGTTTACAGACAAATCGGAATTGGATGCGAAGAAGTGATTCGCCAACTTTTTATGGATCATCTTGGTTTGAAGCCGGAACAAGCAAAGTGGTCTTACACTCTCAAAGCCCGCAGGACGCAAAAACGAACTTTGTCGTTAGATGGACGAATTGCGCTTGCCGATATTTCGTCGGCGCGACAAAACAAAAAAATTTCGGCGTGGTTGAATCAATCCGCCGATTATCTAGATGTCGCTCCCAAAATGAAACGCGCTTTGCAAGGTGCGGTGTTTGAAATTCGGCAAGGTTATAAAAGCAAAGACTCTAAACGGCAAAATGCGGATTTGGCTAACGCGGCTACGGCGTATTCGCAAGGCTACTTGCCGGTGGTTTTAGTGTTGTCAACGCAAATTGATGGCGACATTGCTGAACGATATGAAGGCGAGAAGTGGTTGATCTTACGCGGGACGATGAGCGGTTCGTCAATTCAATCTACGTATACGTTTGCGCGAGACGTGATCGGCTATGACTTGGCGAGTTTCTTTCAAAGGAATTCATCCGAATTGAAGACGGCTATTGAAGATGTTTTACGAGTTTTGCTGAATGCCAATGACTAAGCAACGCGACGATCTCACATTCCGTTATAACTTGAAAAATGGGCGGCATGGTTGGTTGCGGCTAACGCCTGCTTACTCAATCAAAGTGGTGCAGCATATTTTGGAAAGCCATCCTGCTATTCAGTATGTGCTTGAACCTTTCTCCGGGACTGGCACAACGGGTTTAGTGTGCGGAGAGCGCGGGATCAATTGCGATCTGTTTGACATCAATCCTTTTCTGGTGTG
>CAKKQG010000385.1 GCA_919901875.1 Anaerolineales bacterium | reverse complement strand
CGCCCGGAGAATGACGTCATCAGTTTAGTGACCATTGGGTTAAAGGAACACAACATGAGTTACAACGATCTGATCTACGGCATGTTGGCAGATCGGTTGGACTATATGCTTACGTATCGCACGCGCACCATTCAGCACATTGTAGATTTGTTGAAGTAGAGACGTAGCATGCTACGTCTCTACAAAGCTACATTGAAACGGAATCGTCCCTCACCATGAATCGGCTATCTGGTCTTCGCCCAAGCTTCTCTTCCTTTTTCAATCGTCAAACAACCCAAGTGCAAAATCGCGTTTTGCGTTTGTTGGGCGTTGAGTTGATCTTGGCGGTGTCGCTTGTTTTGCTAGGCTACGTGGGTTACGGTGAAGCGTTCCGCACCTATCCCCGCTTTGAAATGGAGAAGTTGGGCGCACAGGGCGACATTGTGCAAAGTTCTATGGCGACATTTTTGATCGCCGGTTTGCCCATCGAACAATTCCCCGGCTTCTCCCCGCTCACCGACCCGTTGCTTAAATCGGATGCGACGATCACGGCGATCTACGTCGCCGATCCTAAAGGGCAGATCGTTTTCGCAAATTCGGGATCGGCAAGCTTCTCGCTCAATGAAAAGTTTGCCCCCAGCAAACTACAGGAAAAGCAAGATCGATATCAAATCACCGAAAGCCCGAACTATTACCGCATCTCGCTCGATTTGCGGAACAAGTTTGAGTCGGTGGGCAGTTTGCACGTTCTATTGCCGCGCGCGGTGATCAGCCAAAAGATCAACAACGGGTTTTTAGTGGTGTTGATCGCGGCGATCCTCTTGATGATCCTCTTTGGCGCTTTCAGTATTTGGTTAGATCGGCAAGCGGGAAGTCACGCACTCCGCAATTTACGTTTAGGTTACAGTGCGGTCTTCTTTGTGATGGCGATAGTGGTCGTGGTGGTATTGATCGATCTCTATGCCAATGGTATTCAAGCCAAAACAAAAGCGTTGGCAAATTCGCTCAGCACGCGTTTAAACTCGCCCCTTAATTTAGGGCTGCCGATAGAGGCTTTTGACGGTTTAGATAAAGTTTTCAACGATTATCGAACCAGTAATCCTGATCTCAGTTACATTGCCTTGACCGCCAACGACAAAACGTTGATCACCACAGACACACATCGCCTGGGCAGTGACTGGCAGCCCTATCCGAATCATTATGAATATACCGCCGATCTAAGTTCGGGTACCGCCTCAGCCGTCCGCTTGGGTGTTCACGTCGGCATCCCGCAGAGCATCATCTTTGAGAAACTTTGGCGCAGCGTCAAAAACTTTTTTGTGCTGTTCATCGCTTCCGCCTTCCTCTCTTTGCTCCTATTCGATTTAGTGCAGACGTTGACCGGTAAGCCGAAGTCCACCCCCAACATGATACAGGCTGAGCGCGACTACAATTTGAGTTTGATCCAGCCGTATTACTTCTTCAGTGTATTCGCCGAAGGCATGAGCACCGCATTTCTCTCGCCCTATTTTCAAGGGTTGGCTAAAACGGCTGGCGCCGATAAAAGTTTGGTCTCGACAATTTTCACCGTATACTTCTTCGCCTTTGTCGTGGCGCTCATCCCTGCCGGGCGTTACGCCGAGAAGCACGGTGTTAAACCATTGCTCGTGTTGGGTTCCTTGTTAACGGCGGTGGGTTTGTTGTCGGTGGCTGTGGTCAATGATTTCTATTGGATGTTCCTTATCCGCGCGTTGGCAGGAGCCGGGCAAGGTATTTTGTTGGTCGGTGTGCAATCTTACATTTTGCAAATCTCAACCAGCAAGCAGCGCACACAAGGGGCGGCGATTATCGTCTTTGGTTACAACGGCGGCATGATCTCCGGCACAACCATTGGCGCGCTGTTGGTAGTGTATATGGGCGTGCAGAATGTTTTCGTTGTCAGTGGCACGCTCACTGTGTTGATTCTTTTATACACGTTGGTCTACATGCCGCACATCCGACCGGGCGAAACGCTCGCCGAGATTTTGAATCAAAAGGAAATGCAAACCCAACCTCAAGCCGCTCGACCCGCTCCGGGATTTTTTCAAAGCATCGGCAATGCTCTAAAAGATTTTGAGTTCGTCAAAGCGATGCTGTTCATCGGCATTCCTACCAAAGGCGTTCTCACCGGCGTTACGATCTTCGCCATGCCGCTCATCCTCTCGCGTTTGCAAT
>CAKKQG010000384.1 GCA_919901875.1 Anaerolineales bacterium | reverse complement strand
TGGCAGGTGTTGATCTCTCCACGCCGAAGCCCGTTGAAGAAACGTTTGCGGTGTTGGCAGACTATGTGGATCGGTTGGAGAAATTGGTGAAATGAAAACGCCATTGATGCCGCGCCGCATGGTTCAGGATGCACCCTTCGTCGGCGCGAAAGCCGCCTTCACCCGCACCCTGACCGAAGCCGACGTCTCACTCTTCATCGGCGTGACGTGGGATATGAATCCGTTGCACACCGATGACTCTTACGTGAGCGCCACTCCGATCAAAAAACGGATCGTGCCGGGCTTGCTCACGGCGAGTCTGTTAACGCATCTCGGCGGGTTATGGGCATTCTTGGCAAACGAATTTCACTTTGAGTTGCTCGCGCCCGTTTACATCGGCGAGACGATCACCGCCGAAGCGGAAGTGGTAGAAGTGAGTGAACGCGGCAAAATAGTTTTGAAATGCCGATGCATTAACAGCAAGGGCGAAGAGGTCTTGCGGGCAGAGATCAAAGGCTTTCCCGGTAAGTTTGAAGACTGAGTGTTGACGGGTCTTACGCGAGACAATTTCATCACGAATGACTCGAATGAGCGAATATCACGAATGCTTTTTTGTTGCTCTATTCGTTAAATTCGTATATTCGTGACATTCGTGATTAAAGTGCGTAAGTCCAGTTAAAAAATATGGCAACCAAATTAAATCTCCCCGGACCCAAAGCGCAAGAAATTTTAAAGCGCGATGCGGCAACCATCTCGCCTTCGTATCCGCGCGATTATCCATTCGTGATGGATCACGGCAAAGGCACGGAAGTGTGGGACGTAGACGGCAACCGCTTTTTAGATTTTGCGGCGGGCATCGCCGTGTGCGCCACCGGTCATTCACATCCCGATGTGGTGCGGGCGATTCAAACCCAAGCCGAAAAGTTCATCCACATCTCGTCAGATTTTTATCATGAGAAGTGGGCGCAGCTCGGCGAGAAGTTAAATGAGATCGCCCCGTTCCAAGAAGATGCGTTGTGCTTCATGACGAACTCCGGCTCGGAAGCAGTGGAAGCGGCGATCAAGTTGGCGCGCTATCACACGCGGCGCTCGCGCTTCATCGGGTTCTATGGCGGCTTCCACGGCAGAACCATGGGCGCGTTGGCGTTCACGGCTTCCAAGGCGATTCAACGGCGACACTTTTATCCGATGATGACCGGCGTGGTGCATGTCCCATTTCCGAATCCGTATCGCCCGCGTTTGAGCTTTGATCCAACTAAAGCCGACTACGGGGACGCCGTCATCCAATATATTGAAGATTTTATTTTTCAATACGAGTGCCCGCCGGAAGATGTCGCCGCCTTTTTGCTTGAACCGATTCAAGGTGAAGGCGGATACGTCGTGCCGCCCGATTCTTTTTTTCCGCGTTTGCGCGCCTTGTGCGACAAGTTTGGAATCTTGTTGATCGTGGACGAAGTGCAAAGCGGCATGGGACGCACCGGCAAATGGTGGGCAGTGCAACATTGGAATGTGGAACCGGATATGGTGTGCGCGGCAAAAGGGATCGCCAGTGGCATGCCGCTCGGCGCGTTGATCGCCCGCAAGAGTATGATGGATTGGCCGGCGGGCGCACATGGCAACACCTACGGCGGCAACCCCATCTCGTGCGCGGCATCGCTCGAAACGATTCGTTTGATTGATGAAAGCTTCATGGCTAACGCGGCGAAGATGGGCAAATACACATTAGAGGCATTAGCAGAAATGGCGGCGCGACATCCGAGCATGGGCAATGTGCGTGGCAAAGGATTAATGATCGGAGTCGAGTTTGTCAGAAATAAAGAGACGAAGGAACGCGGCAAAGACATTCGTGATCACACCGTGCATCATTCTTTTGAACATGGCTTGTTACTGCTCGGCTGCGGACGCAACACGGTTCGCATCACCCCGCCCCTCAACGTGAGCAAAGCAGAGATTGACGAGGGGCTGGAAATTTTTGAAGAGGCGGTGACGGAAGCGGAAAGAAGGTTGTTGGGTGGTTAGGTTGTTGGGTGGTTAGAAGTTAGAAGTTAGAAGTTGGAAGTTGGAAGTTGGAAGTTGGGGTTTTGGGGTTTTGGGGTTTTGGGATTTGGAATTTTAGATTGGAGATTCTATGTTTAACAAATTTCGTGAACCTGTAAATGGTCTTACCCATTACTTCGCAGCGATTGCGGCGGTGGTTGGCTTGGGCGTGTTGCTCTTTGCCAGTGGCGCGGACTTTCTCAAGCAGATGTCGTTCACTGTATATGGCGCATCGTTAACAATGCTCTTGCTCGCTAGTGCGTCGTATCACCTCATCAAAGCCGACCCGAGTCGCATTCAGTTCTTGCG
>CAKKQG010000383.1 GCA_919901875.1 Anaerolineales bacterium | reverse complement strand
TCCGCGCCGCCGTACGTGGTGCGGCGAAAAGCGCGGGTGATGAACAAACGATCTTTGGCGCGAGTAATGCCCACATACATCAAGCGCCGTTCCTCTGCCATTGATTCTTCATCGTCAAAAGATCGCTCATGCGGTAGCACGCCCTCATCAAGCCCGATCAAGAACACTGTGCCGAACTCCAAACCCTTCGCCGCATGAAGAGTCAACAATGTTGGCCCGCCGCCCTCGGTCAACGTATCTTGATCCGAAACAAGCGCGACCTGTTCCAAAAATTCGCTCAACGTGATCTGCGGATACTCCACCGCCACGCCACGCAGTTCGATCACGTTGCCCCACCGTTCATCGCCCTCTTCCGTGCCGTCGTTGATGTAACGATTGTAATCAATGTCGCCCAAGATGCGATCAATCAACTTGGCGACGGGCAATTCACTTTTTGATTCGATCCAGCCGCGCAGCAGATCACCAAACTCACTCAAGGGAACGCCGCCTCTGCCCCCGACTTTTTTACACCGTTCAGCATCCAACAAAATTTCCGACGGCGTCGCTTGGGCGATCTCTGCCGCTTTGAAAAGAGTCTCCACTGTTTTTGCGCCGATGCCGCGCGTTGGCACGTTGATGATCCGTTGCAGACTCACGGTGTCGTTGGGATTATGGGCGAGACGCAAGAAAGCGATCACATCTTTCACTTCACGCCGACCATAGAACCGCGTCGCGCCGACTAAACGATAGGGCAAATTACCGCGTATAAAAACTTCTTCCAGCGGGCGAGATTGAGCGTTGGTGCGATACATGATCGCCATGTCACCCGCATTCAATTCGTCGCGCTTCACTAACGTGGCAATCGTGCTAACCACATACTCGGCTTCTTCCGCTTCGTTATACGCTTCGTAGATTTGAATCTTCGTCCCCGTGCCGCGCTCGGTGAAGAGCTGTTTGCGCGTGCGGTTGTGATTTTTGTTGATTACGCTCATCGCCGCGTCGAGAACATTTTGCGTCGAGCGATAGTTTTGTTCTAGCAGAATCACTTGCGTATCCGAATGATCGTTTTCAAACCGTTTGACGTTGCGGTAGTCTGCGCCTCTCCAACGGTACACCGATTGATCGGGATCGCCCACGACATACAAATTTCTCTTCGTCGCTGACAGTAGATTCACCATCGCATATTGCGCGGTGTTGGTGTCTTGAAACTCGTCAACCAGAACGTGATCGTATTGCGTTTGATATTTCTTCAACACATCCGGTTGGTTGCGGAAGAGATAAACGACTTCGCACAAGAGATCGTCAAAATCGTAAGCGTTGTTCTGTCGAAGCATTTTTTGGTACTCGGCGTAGACGCGTCCGGCGATCTCGTTGAAATACGAATCGGGTGTGAAGTCTTCGGGCGGGATGAGTTCGTTCTTGGCTTTAGAGATCGCCCCGAGTAATGTCTGGGGTTTATATTGCTTATCGTTGAGGTTGAGTCGTTCTAAAGCTTGCTTGACGATGGCGAGTTGATCGTTGTCGTCGAAGATCACAAACTCGTGCGTGACGTTTAATCGCGCCGCTTCACGCCGAAGGATGCGGGCGCAGATCGAGTGGAAGGTGCCAATGGTGAGTCCGCGCAGTTCGCCGCTCAAAAGTTTTTCGACTCGCGCGCGCATCTCTTTGGCGGCTTTGTTGGTGAAGGTGACCGCCATAATTTTAAATGGCGGCGTCCCCTGTTGAATCAGGTGGGCGATGCGATGAGTCAGCACGCGCGTCTTGCCCGATCCCGGTCCAGCGATGATCAACGTGGGCCCGGGTTTGGCAGTGACGGCTTCGATTTGTTGGGGGTTTAAACTGGTGATGAAAAAGTCCATCTACATGGTTGAGGAAAGTAATGAAGCAACTACTCCTCTTCTTGCTTTTCAATGAAGGACAAAATATGTTGAGTGAATGTATTGAAATCGCCGAGATCCTTTTGCAAAATGTCATAAAGCTGGTCGTTGCTGACCTCCCAGTAAAGATGCACAAGCCGATTACGCATCTTTGCCATTTGCGTCATAGTAGGCACAAAGTCCGTGGAGAGAACGCCGTTCTCGCCTAAGATAACAAATGCCTCTTGATATTCCTTAGGTTTGCGCCAACGATTGGCGGCGATAAGATGATTGGCGATGTTGATACAACTCTCAATAGATGTTTGCAAATGATATTTTGCGCTTCCAATCTTATGCCCATCCTGAAGAAATTGTTCGCGTTCAAGAGAGGTGAGTTCCTTTAAATAGCGGACGGACGATTCAAGTGATTCGATTAGTCTTTCAATTTTTGGGTCTTTAGGCACGGACTAACCCTCGCTTTCGAATGTCCGCGAAATAGGCGCGGCGGAAAAACTCATATATTGGATAGTAGTCGAAGTATTCTGACATGGTGCGCGTCTCAAATTCGACTCGCGCTTCGTCGTTGCCCGTGTAGAGCAGAATACCGTTTGTGACTACTTCGCCTCTCACCATGATCGGCGCGTCATTGATTGTGCGCACATCGGCGTTGGGAAGAGAGCATTTGTCGCTGATCTCAATTTCAGCGTTCAATTCAAAATGGAGTCGCTGGTCTTTGGGGACGCTGTTTTCGACGATAACCAGCGCAATATCTACATCACTGAGGGGTGTGGCAATGCCCGCCGCCACCGAACCGTAGAGATAGGCGGCAACGACAGGGTAGTGTGACAAGACTTGGGCAAGGGCCGCTTGTTGTTGCGTAGTTAATCCGTTCACAGAACGTATTTTATCACGCAGACTCCCTTTCTTTCCTTCAGTTCCTTTTTTACTTTGGCATATTTTTTAGCGCATGATACGCCGGACGAAGATCGGGTTCGGGGAATGAGGGGCGGGTGATGGCGTACCAATACTGCTCGTCTTTTTCAGACCAACTATATTCGGCGATGTAAATGCAGCTCATCAATCCGATCCACGGCTGCCAATTTTGTTTTGCCCATTGATAGGCGCGCACGAGGTAATCGGCTTGCTGTTGTTCGGTGACGGCATACCACGAGTAAGTTGGATTAACTTGATCGGTTGTCCACCCCATTTCTAAAATGGCAATTTGTTTGTCGGCGTCGCCGTTGGCGACCATGATCTGGCGAATGTCTTCGACGTGACGAAATGTGACCCAACGCGCTTTGATCTGCGGGTCTTTCTCTGTGTCGTCGGGCGATCTCTCCGGCGGATTAAAATATCCGGGCGCGTTGACTCCTATCATATCGAAGTAGGGCGCGCCGCCAGCCGCATACATCTCGCGCACGAATCGATCATCGGGGACGGCTTCGGGCAGATCGGTTCCTGTCGGCGCGAGACCGGC
>CAKKQG010000382.1 GCA_919901875.1 Anaerolineales bacterium | reverse complement strand
GAGATATTGCGGAGTTCAAAAGTGATTCGCTGGATGCGCGGCTGGTGGGCGACATTGCAAAAATGGTGGGGCGTGATTCGGGAACGTGTCGGCGCGCGAGTGGCAGAGATGCTGCGCGAGCGGTGGCTGGGTGACGCGGCGAAAAGATTGGGCGACGTTTTTAATTTCTTCAGTCTGCGCCCGCGCTCGCCACGCGATCAGATCGCTTATTTTTATCTGAGCATTTTGCAAAGGGCGAGTCAAAAAGGATTTGCGCGGAGCGAGACGGAAACGCCGTACGAATACGAGCCAACGTTAGAATCGAATCTGCCCGAGGCACAGGGGGATGCCGCCGACTTGACCCAAACATTTGTCGAAGCCCGTTACAGCGCGCGCGCTATTGGCGAGGATGATCTTAAACGGGCGAAAGAAATTTGGGAGAGGGTGCGTGAGGCGATGCGGGCTACAAAACCTCGGAGGTCTTAAAGACCTCCGAGGTTTGCGCTACGGAACTTTTAGAAGATTGGTATAACTGCCACGCGCCACCGTGACGGTGACAGAAGATTTTCCGCCCGACCCTTGCACGACGTAGAAGACCGTCGTTTGATTAAGTGTTTCGAGTCGTTTGGTGGTTGGGTTGATGGTGCTGAGAACGGTCTTGGCATACCAGGCAAAGCCGGGGCTGGTGATGGTCATTGGCGTGAACGTCAAGCGCCCCGCCGTCGGAAAATTTATTTTGGCTAAATTGAGCGCGGACGTTTCGGTGAGCGTCGAGGCGCGGGCAGTGGCGGCGGCAGCAGTAGAGGTGCCAGCCGGATTGAATTGAGGCAGGGTGGGTATAGCGGCGAGCGTCGCTCCCGGATTAAATTTTGGAACGGTGGGCAACGCGGTGAGAGTCCCCGCCGAATCGAATTTGGGTGTGTTGGTCGGCAGCGCAAAAATGGGTGGGGCAGTGTTGGGGATGTTTGTTGGCAAGCGTGTGCCTGAGGCCGGCGTTGCGGTGTCGGGAAACCCGGAGGTGTTAACGATCAAAGTGTAAGTGGCGAAGGCGGCGTTTTGTAATTCGTTGTTGAGATCCGTCGTGACCGTGCCACTGCCATAACTAAGAACCGCACCGCCATTGCTGAACGCGGCGCCAAAATTTTTAGCGGCGACGTTGATCGCACCGGCGTGAGCGATGCTGCTGGCAGGAAGTTGTGTGAGCAAACCGAGGTAACTTGTGGGTGAGGCACTCGAACTTGTTACGTTAACCACCGTGCCTAATACAAGTTGGGCATATGTGCTGATGGCAGTGGTCGCTTCACTCGGAGTCGTCGGCGAGGGTGTGCGTGTGGGAGTGCTGATCTTTTGAGTCGGGGTGCGCGTGCTGGTCGTAGTAGGTGTTTTGCTCGGCGCGGCAGTGAGAGTCCTGCCCAGAGAAAATGCGGTGCTAGTGAATCGTTGGCGATTCATGCTTGCCACGCCGGTGAGATCATCGGGATCGAGTATGGCGGAGGGTGCGCTGAGGGTTGTTGGCACGGCAACACTCAACACTAACAAGATGCCTACAAAGAACGCGACGATGCGAAGTGCGTATTTGCGAAAAAACATGTGCAATGATCTCCTCGTGGACTGATTATAACCCGCGTAGGCGGGTTTCGCCTTGTGTTGCCGCGATTTCAATCGCTTGGGCGACTCTGCAACAACCGTGTGGCATAACGCTTTACGCCTCTCTCCCCTCGTGGTATCATCTCACTCGCAGAACCGAAACCTCGGCGCGCAACATTGACCGGGGTTTTATATTGAAGTGAATGACTGGCGACGAAGGACGACAGAATCACATCGTCCTTCGTCTTTCGTCTATCGTCAGGTAAAACAATGGAACAGCCACGCACCAACATTCGAAACATCGCCATCATCGCCCACGTCGATCACGGCAAAACAACTTTAGTAGATGGCTTGCTCAAGCAGGCGCACACCTTCCGCGACAATCAACAGATCACCGAGCGCGTCATGGACTCTAACGATCTTGAACGCGAGCGCGGCATGACCATCCTCGCCAAGAACACCTCGGTGGTTTTTAACGAGATCAAGATCAACATCGTGGACACGCCCGGACACGCCGACTTCGGCGGTGAAGTAGAGCGCGTGATGAACATGGTAGACGGCGTCCTTCTCCTCGTGGACGCCGCCGAGGGACCCATGCCGCAGACTCGCTTCGTCCTCCGCAAAGCGTTGGAGATGGGACACAAAGCCATCGTCGTGATCAACAAAGTGGATCGCAAAGATGCCCAACCTGAAGACACACTCAACAAAACATTTGATCTCTTCATCGAACTTGGCGCAAGTGATGACCAAACCAACTTCCCGATCATCTACGCCAACGCGCTGACCCAGCAAGCGGGAATCACTGCTGATCTCACCGCCGACTATCAACCGTTGTACGAAGCGATCATCCAACACATCCCCTCGCCCAAAGTGGACGCCGACGCGCCGTTGCAAATGTTGGTCGCCAACCAGACCTACGACGACTACAAAGGCATCATCGCCATCGGGCGCATCTTCGCCGGAAAAATTAAAATCGGGCAAGACATCGCCCGCATTGATCTGCACGGGCGTGTAACCATGTCGAAGGTGCGCTATCTGTTTGTGTATCAAGGTTTGCAACGTGTCGAAGTGGATGAGGCCGAAGCGGGAGAGATCATCGCCCTCGCCGGGATCGAAGACATCACCATCGGCGACACCATTGCTGATAAAGAGAATCCGGTTGCGCTGCCGCCGATTCGCGTGGAAGCGCCCACCGTTCGTATGACCTTTGGCGTCAACACCTCACCGTTATCGGGACGCGAAGGCACCTGGGGTTCATCACGCAAAATACGCGAGCGTCTCTATAACGAATTAAAAAATAACGTGGCACTGCGCGTTGAAGACACCGACAAAGCCGACACCTTTATCGTCTCCGGTCGTGGCGAATTACATTTGGGAATTTTGATCGAGACCATGCGCCGCGAAGGTTACGAGTTCCAAGTTTCGCGCCCCGAAGTGATCTATCGCAAAGGCGAAGCAGGCGAGACGCTCGAACCGTTTGAGGAAACGCACATCGAAGTGGCCGAGGCGCACACCGGAACGGTGATTGAGATGCTCGGCAACCGCCGAGGTCTGATGATCAATATGGTCAACGGCGGCGATGGATCGATCTATCTCACCTACGTCGTGCCAACTCGCGGCTTGCTCGGTTTCCGTCAACAATTTTTAACTGCCACGCAAGGCACAGGTGTGGTCAACACACTCTTCCACGATTATCTGCCGATGGCAGGAACGATCCCGGAACGATCACAAGGATCGCTCGTCGCGTGGGAAGCCGGGACGGCAACCGCTTTTGCCATCCGCAACTCCGAAGAGCGCGGTTACTTATTTATTGAACCCGGCACCGAAGTGTATGAAGGCATGGTCATCGGTCAACATCAACGACCGGGCGACCTTAGCGTGAACATCTGCAAGAAGAAACAACTGACCAACGTCCGCGCCGCCCGCGCCGAAATTTTGGTCAGCCTGACTCCGGCGCGCAGAATGAGTCTGGATGAATGTGTAGAATATCTGGCGGAAGATGAATTGCTGGAAGTGACTCCGCAGAGTCTCCGCATCCGCAAACGCATTTTGAACAGCGACGCACGGGGCAAGATCACCTCGAGTAAAAAGAAAGAGTATGAAGCAGAGGCGGCGTAACCGTTTTAGAAAGCGGGTTTCTTTGAGAAACCCGCTTTCTTTTTCGCTACAGCTCTTTGTTATAATCGCGCGTATGATGCCCCGCACCACACTCGCTCTCATCCTCTTCATTGCGTTATTCGTCTTCGTGCCAACAGCGCAGGCTTCTGATTATGGTGACGATCTTTGCACTCCCGCTTATCAACTAACTCATCTGGGGCAGTGTCCGTTGAACGGACCCGGCGGGCGCATCGAAATGCTGCAACGCTATGAACTACCGGAAGACCTGCCTGCGGCGAATATCCAATCGCTTAAAACTCCCCCGCCACTTGCCAACAAAAATTATGCGCGCGTTATAAAACCCAACGCGCCCATCTACGCCAGCGTGGATGACGCTTTCGCCAACAAAGAGAAACGCAAGAGCGGCAAAGGGTTTATCTACGTCACTTACGATTACCCCATCACGCGCAACGGCGAAGATTTTTTTCAGATCAACGTCGGCGAGTTCGTGCGCCGCGTCGATATTGCTAACGTCACGCCATCCAAATTTGAAGGCGTAGTCGTCACCCGACAGCCCGAACGTCCCTTTGGCTGGATACTCGCCGCAGTGCAACCACGCCTCAGCCCCAACCTATATGGGCAGCTCAACGCTGACGTTCCAAAACTCAATCGCTACGACATTGTGCAAGTTTATGATCGCTTGAAAGTCGGCAACAAAGAATGGCTGCTCATCGGGCGCAATCAATGGATTGAACACGATCCGTATTACATTGCATTAGTCGAAGTCCAACCGATGCCGCCGCAAGTGTTGGGCAAATGGATCGCCGTGAATCTTTTTGAGCAAACGATGTCAGCCTATGAAAATGATCGTATGGTATATGCCACGCTGGTCTCAAGTGGCATCGGGGTTTGGAACACGCGCCCCGGAATTTTCCAAGTGTACGAAAAACTCGAAAGCACTCCGATGAGCGGTGCTTTTGCCGCCGACGCGTCCGATTACTATTCACTTGAAGATGTGCCGTGGACGATGTACTTCGACAAATCCATTGCCCTGCATGGCGCGTACTGGCATGATCTGTTTGGTTATCAACAATCGCATGGCTGTGTGAATCTCGCCCCCAAAGATTCGCTCTGGCTTTTCAAGTGGGCAGAGCTCGGCACGATTGTCTA
>CAKKQG010000381.1 GCA_919901875.1 Anaerolineales bacterium | reverse complement strand
TTCACGGCTTGCGTGAAGTTAAACCCGATCCCGAATTTGAGATCGGGTTAGCGGCTCATCTGCGCGAAACGTATAACCGCGAAGAACTTATTGAACTCTACGCCCGTTTCATCAACGGCGACGGCAAATTGGATACGTTGATGCGCCGCGCGATCTGGCGCGCTTTGGCAAAAAAGTTTGGGAACGGAGTCGGCATCAGTAGCGGCGCGCACTTTAAACATCCCGAAACATTCGAGATCGGCAACGGTATTTTTTTCGGCGAAGGCACATTCATTCAAGGTCGCTTTGATGGAACGTGTGTCATCGGCGACAACACTTGGATTGGAGCGCAAAGTTATTTTGATGCGCGAAATTTAATTATCGAAGAGTCGGTGGGTTGGGGACCGGGCGCCAAAGTGTTAGGCTCGACGCATTTGGGTTTGCCAATTGACGTGCCGATCATTCAAACGGATTTAGAGATCGCGCCGGTCGTGATCGGCGCTTGGGCAGATGTGGGAGTCAACGCAGTGATTCTGCCGGGAGTCCGAATCGGTAAGGGCAGCATCATCGGCGCGGGCGCGGTCGTGACTCAAGATGTGCCGCCGTTTGCAGTGATGGCGGGAGTGCCTGCCCGATTCTTACACTGGCGCGAAGGACATAACGAACAAACATGAGTGTCTTAACAGGTAAACGAATTTTGATTACAGGCGGGGCGGGGTTAATTGGTTCGCACATCGCCGATCACCTTGTGGCGAAAAAACCAAAAGAGATCATCGTGCTGGATAACTTCACGCGCGGGCGACGCGAGAATTTAGAAAATGCAATGGCGCACAGGCCGATCACATTGATCAACGGCGACATCCGGGATCGTGACGTGTTGGCGAATGCGGCTGAAGGCGTGGACACTATTTTCCATCTGGCGGCGATTCGCATTACACAGTGCGCCGAAGAGCCACGCCTTGCGTTAGAGGTGCTAGCCGATGGCACATTCAACGTGTTGGAGGCGGCTGTTAAATCGAATGTTCGAAAAGTAGTGGCATCATCATCGGCCTCCGTCTATGGACTCGCCGACGAGTTTCCCACCACCGAGCGGCAGCATCCTTACAACAATCGCACACTTTACGGCGCGGCAAAAGTTTTCAACGAGGGACTCTTGCGCAGCTTCAATGATATGTATGGCTTGCCCTATATCGCGCTGCGTTATTTTAATGTCTACGGACCCCGCATGGATGTTTATGGCGTCTACACCGAAGTATTGATTCGATGGATGCAGCGAATCAAACAGGGGCTGCCGCCACTGATCTTTGGCGACGGGCAACAAACCATGGACTTCGTTCATGTCGCCGACATTGCCCGCGCCAATATCTTGGCGGCAGAGAGTGATGTCAGTGATGAAACCTTCAACGTGGCAAGCGGAGTCGAAACAAGTTTAAATGATCTGGCTCAGGCGTTGCTCAAAGTGATGAACAGTGATCTCAAACCAGAATATGCTGCCGAGCGAAAAGTGAATCCGGTGCAGCGCCGACTTGCCGACACAAGCCGCGCCAAGAAGCAAATTGGTTTTGAAGCGAAAATTTCGCTGGAGGAGGGTTTGCAAGGTTTAGTGGAGTGGTGGCAATCGCAATCAACGGAAGCGGCGAATGCTTAATAAAAAAATTCCGATCATGATCCCTTGGATGGGCGAAGAGGAAGCCGCCGCCGCGCGTCGCCCGATTATGTCGGGCTGGACAACGCAAGGACCTGAAGTGGCGGCATTTGAAAAAGAGTTTGCCGAAATTGCCGGCGCGAAGTATGCGTGCGCTGTTTCCAATTGCACCACTGCGCTGCATCTGGCGTTGAAAGCCGTTGGCGTGAAAGCGGGCGACGAAGTGATCACTGTCAGCCATTCGTTTATTGCCACGGCGAATGCAATTCGTTATTGCAACGCCACTCCAGTCTTTGTGGATATTGAGCCGCATACCTTTAACATAGATGCGACTTTGATCGAGCGGGCAATTACCGAACGCACTAAAGCCATTTTGTGTGTGCATCAGATTGG
Source organism: Anaerolineales bacterium (assembly GCA_919901875.1). GTDB lineage: Bacteria > Chloroflexota > Anaerolineae > Anaerolineales > VGOW01 > VGOW01. The sequence goes on along the minus strand of CAKKQG010000381.1, from coordinate 1,496 downwards.
AATGCCGTGCGATCTCAAAGCAATTATTGAGATCGCTAAACATCATTCGTTGTTCGTCATCGAAGATGCGGCCTGCGCGATTGGCAGTGAAATTTTGTGGGACGGCAAATGGGAGAAGATCGGCAAGCCGCGCGGCGACATCGCCTGCTTCTCGTTCCATCCGCGCAAGTTGATCAGCATTGGCGATGGCGGGATGATCACGACACTCAATGCGGAATGGGATAAACGATTCCGTTTGTGGCGGCAACACAGCATGGACGTTCCTGATACGGTGCGGCACAAAGCCAACGAAGTGATCTTTGAATCATATACTGATCTTGGCTACAACTATCGCCTGACGGATATTCAAGCAGCAGTGGGACGCGAACAGTTGAAAAGACTTAAAGCAATTATCGAGCGGCGGCGGATGATGGCTGAACGTTATCGTGAATCCTTGAGCCGCTTTACTGGATTCGTATTGCCCGAGGAACTAAGCTGGGCGCGAAGCAATTGGCAAAGCTATTGTGTGCGTTTACCCGCTCATTGTGATCAACGAACCGTTATGCAAAAAATGCTTGAGGCGGGAATTTCAACGCGGCGCGGGGTTATGTGCATTCACCGCGAACCGGCTTACCCAAAAGATTTGTGGTCTTGTGGTGATGAGCCGTGTGAGTGCGATAACGGAACGTGTAACCGATTAATGCAAAGCGAGTTGGCGCAGGATCGCTCCATTCTCTTGCCGCTGTTTCATCAAATGACCGAAGCCGATCAGGAGTTTGTGGTTGAGAAATTGCGTGAGGCGTGCGCTTAACTGGACTTATGCAAAACAAGATGATTCCATCACGAATGACTCGAATGAGCGAATATCACGAATGTTTTTTTATTGTTCTATTCGTTAAATTCGTATATTCGTGACATTCGTGATTAAAGTGCGTAAGTCCAGATTAATTGTTTCGGGTTGATCTTTAATTTATGCTGTCCATCGTTACCCCGGCTTACAACGAATCTGAAAACCTGCCTCTACTCTATCAGCGATTGCAACACGTATTGTCTTCGCTCGGCATAGAATGGGAGTGGATCGTGGTGGATGATCATTCGCGCGATCAAACTTTTGAAGTGATCGCACAAATCGCCGCGCAAGACTCGCGCGTGCGTGGTGTGCGTTTCGCCCGCAACTTCGGATCGCACACGGCGATCCTATGTGGGTTGGAAAATGCAAAAGGTGATTGTGCAGTCGTGATGGCAGCAGATTTACAAGACCCGCCCGAAACGCTCTCGCCTCTCATTGAAAAGTGGAAAGGCGGGGCGCAGGTCGTGTGGGCTGTTCGCGCTCACAGGGAAGAAGAGGTGGCAAGCAAGGTTGGCTTTGCGAAGTTGTACTACTTCATGATGCGCGAGATGGTCGGCATGAAGGAGATGCCTTCAACGGGCGCGGATTTCTTTTTGATTGATCGCCAAGTCATTGACGTGTTATCCCAATTCAAAGAAAGTAACGCAAGTATATTGGCGCTCATCAC
>CAKKQG010000380.1:7244-8743 GCA_919901875.1 Anaerolineales bacterium | reverse complement strand
TATGTCGTCTGGCATCGTTAGCCTCCGGACGATTCGTTGATCTAAAGACAGCAGAACAATCCGAAATTCCGGGAACGGGGCAAGACCCGACTCCGCCGAAGAAAATTGATCTCAAACAAGTAAACGATTGGCGGACGATATTTCCCGAAGCGGCGCAGCATGTTGTGGCTGTTGGAACTCCGGGAGCGCAACCTACCGCGACTCGAGTCGGTGCGGGTGGCGCGATCAGTGCCACAGCGGTTGGCGGCGGCACATCCGGAGTCGGACTCACCGCGTGTGATCATCCATACTTCCCTTTGCGTCCGGGAGCCACATGGACATATTCTGCCGAGGGTGGAGCCATGACGATGACAGTGACAGGCGTGAAGGGTGATAAGAACAATGCCACTGCCGATATCACGTTTGGGATTGGGCAAACGCAGATGACGCAGAGTATTCAGTGCAGCGGCAGCGGCGGCATTCTCGTCGGCATCCTCATCGGGCTAAACTTGGGGACGAGCGGCAACATGACGATGACACGCAGCAATGCCTCGGGCTCTTTCTTGCCGCCCGCCGATCAACTCAAACCGGGCTTTGCATGGCAATCGTCTTCTGATATTCAGATGCAACTCAGCGGTGGGCAAGTAACGATGTCGGGCACAGGCAAAGCAGTAGAGCAATATAAGGTAGCCAGCAACAACAAAGTGACGGTGGCAGGTAAGTTATATGATGGGCTGCAAGTGACAGGCACCCTAGCTCAGGATATAACGTTCACCATTCCCAATGTGCCCATCGCAGTGCCTGCCGCGCGCACATCCGGCGCGACGAATATGGTATACGCCAAAGGTGTGGGGTTGGTACAAAACACTTCGCAAGTAGAGGGGCAATCTTTCACTATGACCCTCACCAGTTTCAAAGTGCCGTGATCAAAAGACCGCGTCGGTTTCACCCGCTCCGCTTCGCTACGGGGCGCTTCGCGAAACCGACGCGGTCTTTTTTTATCTCCCGTACTTCTTCATCACTGTTTTCAATTCATCAAGCGGCAACTCGTGAGCGATGCGCCCCTTCTGTCCGCGCATGGTCGTCGCCATCGTGATCGAATTAAGAATCGATTCTTCCACCGCTTCAATCGTCGCCACAAACAATTCATTCAAATGATGTTGCGGCATCATGTTCACGCCCTGAATCTTTTCGAGTTCATTCGGATAATGATTCGCGGTTGAGAACGCCAGAAAAAGATCACCGCTTCCATTGGTAGCGACGCCGCCCACGCGGGCAATGCCCATCGTCGCCCGTTGCGCCAGTCGTTTGCATTGATCGGGCAGCAATGGCGCGTCGGTGGCGATGATGACGATGATCGATCCCTCAACCGATGGCAACGCGCGCGACGATGGCACGTTATCGAACCCGATCTCACGACCCACGGGGACGCCGTCAACCCTAAAGAGTTCCCGCGCTCCATAATTCGACTGGACGAGTGCGCCCACCGTGAACGTGCCGCTCTTGGTTTGCACGATTCG
>CAKKQG010000380.1:0-7144 GCA_919901875.1 Anaerolineales bacterium | reverse complement strand
GCCCGTCATCTCGCCGCAGCCGTTGAGCGAGTGAAATCCGGCGAAAGCAAAATCGTGCCATATTTTTCCGCCGCGCGGATTGATGATGGTGACTCCAGTGCGGGCAATATACGGCTCGTCGTAATTAAGTGTGTGATGACCGACGAGAATATCTGAGACATCGGTGATGGCGTTGTATTTACCTGTCGGATACGTGCCGATGGTGATTCCAAGATGGCGAAGGCGGGAACGGGGCATGGTGATTTCTCCTTTTCAATTAACATTTCGTAGGGGCAGGGCTTGCCCCTGCCCAGCAGGGGCGACCGCAAGGGTCGCCCCTACAAACAAATGACACGAATGAAATAAAATCATTCGTGTCGTTTGGCAAATTCGTGATTGTGGGTGCTTTAAATATTTTCATCCAAACAACCTCTTCACTTCCTCTTCCATCTTCCCCACAATTGCATGATCCTTCAACTCTCCTTCGCGCAAGCTGGTTAATACCGAACGGTAATACCAGGCAATATCCTCTTTGCCGCGCTTGAAGCGTGACCACACTTTATCTCCCATCGCCTCATAATCTTTAATCATCGATCTTAAATTGTGCAGTTTATCCGCCGCCGAGACGAGTTGAATGTGGCGCGGCGCAGTCTTTAGATGTTCAATCGTGTGCGCCTTGCGATTCTCCCACGTATCATCTTTGTCGGGTTCAGAACAGCCTGCAACGATCTCGGCAACGCGAACTCCAAATTCTTTTCGTATTTGATCATGAGTCACGCCCGTATCTTCCACCGTATCATGCAACAACGCGGCGGCGAGAAGTTCTGGATCGTTCTCACCGAACTCAATCAAGATCAACATCACGCCGACTGGATGGACGATGTAAGGGATGTCGGTGCCTTTGCGATTCTGTTTGTTGTGAGAACGAGCAGCGAAGATGAGGGCGGAGTTGAGGAGGGTCATAGGTATGCAAGTAGACAGGTAGACAGGTATACAGGTATACAGGTAAACAAGTAGATAAATATGCAAAGTAAGCAGAGGAGTAAGTGGAGTTACCTGTCTACGTGTTTTCCTTGTCTACTTTTTCCCTGTCTACTTGTTTACTTCTTCTGTCTCTTCTTCGCCAACAACGCCGACGCGGTTGAGGTCACTTCACCTTGTGGTGTCGGTTGAGGCGCAGGTTCGGGTATCGGTGATTCAACGGGAACAGGTTCGGGTTTGGATCGAGTCGGTTCAACGGCGGGTGAAGGTTGAGGTTGAGGCAAACGAGTCGTGGCGGACTCAACGGGGAGTGACTCACTCGATGGTGTGATCTGCACGCGTTGCTTTGCCAACTTGAGGCGCGTCATTGATTCTAATGATTCATGCTGGCGCGGTTTACCGATGTTGCGAACGAAATTCATTACGCGCAAACCCGCTTGTTGAAAATCTCGGCGGCTGACGGCGAGGCGACGCGCGGCAATATCGAAGGGCAAAAGAATCACGGCGAGCAACAAAAGATTTTGCCACAACGGACTCGCTAAGTTGCGCGCGGCGAGATTGTGATTGAAGGCGACGTTAGGATTGGTCACAAGACAATCGGTGACGTTGACGATGTTGCTGGCGTCGGGTTTGCACGCACCCGTGATGCGCCCGAGATCGAACAGAAGTTGCGCGTTGACTCCAAACGATTTGTATTCGGGCGAATAGGGCAAGACCCAACCCGTTGTTTGACCGAGCGACGAAACTTCTGCGCCACCGTTTGCGCCGACGCGGATAAGATACGCGCCTTGCGTGGTCGGTTTAAATTCTCCTTCGTAACGCCCGGGCGCGGATTGAGTCAAGGTGATGACTTGCGTTGTGCCATCGGGCGCGACGACGTTTGCTTGCAAAGTTAAATTGTTGATGAAGTTGCCATCACGATCAAAAGCGTCTACCGCGAGCGATGCCGTGTTGCCCTTGAGAGTCACATTCGCCGTGATGTCGGACCCCGCGCCTTCGCTGATCGTGTAACGCACCATCTGCGCGAACAGAGTCGGGTAGCCATCCCACGTCACCCAACTCTTCGCCCAACGCCCGGTCGCATCGGAAGTCCACGCCACCGCGCGCCCCAAACCGTATTGCCACGAAGCGAGTATCGGGTCTTGTGTGCCATCGGCGAGATGCGAAACCAGAATCGTGTGCGCCGTTTGTTTTGGACTTGTGCCAACGTAGCCAAGCAACTGCGGCACAGAGTCTATGCCCTGCAATATCGGACTCGGCGCAACACGATCAGGGAAAAAAGTTTCTTCGATGATGTAAGAGCGAGTGGCTAGTGTTGTCTCTTCGGCAAAAATTTCTGGAATGGTGGAAGGGTCTTTGGCGAAGTGATACCGTCCGTTGCCGGCCTGCGCCAATTGCTGCAATAATTTTTGATCAGCATCATTACCAACAGCAACCGTTGACATAGTGATGCCATATTGTTCGTAAAGTTGCTTCACCAATTCGGGGATGCCGCTCGGATTGGCTTGACCATCGGTGAGCAAGATAACGTGCTTGAGATTCGAATCATCTTTGGGCAACTCGCTCGCCATCGCGCGCACACCCGCCATAATATCCGTGCCGCCGCTAGATCGGATCGAAGCGATGCGATTGATGATGCTGCCGGGATCATCGAGTGTGGTGATCGGCACGACCCAACTGGCGCTGTCGTCAAATTGAATCACGCCGATCTTATCAAACGGCGATAAAAGTTCAACCGCGCGTATCGCCGCCTCTTTCGCCAATTCGATCTTCTGCACGCCGCCGCTTGATTCGGACATGCTGCCGGAATGATCAATGATGAAGATCATCGTCACGCGCGACTTCCGTTTTTTATCTTTGAGCTGCATCTCGACGGGCAGCACCGTTTCTAAGGGGGTGCGGAAGTATCCACCCACACCGTAACTCTGCGGGCCGCCGATGACCACCAAGCCACCGCCGAGATCGCGCACGTAACGCTCCAACGCTTGCTGCTGACGATTACTTAGATCGCGCGCGGGGACATTCACCAACACCACCGAGGCGTATTGCGCCAGCGCGCTCATCTCCGAAGGCAACGCCGCCGGACTCGCCCGATCCAAATCAATGTTCGCCGACCTCAATGCCGCCACAAGTTGCACGCCATCATCCGTGCCTTCTTTGTTTTGCGCGGTGATCACCAACACGCGCGGCGGACCCTTCACTAACGAGAACGATGCGGCTTCGTTGTTTTGGAAGAAGGTGTCTTTGTTAACTTCGGGCGTGATCTGCACCCGGTACGAGACGAAACCAGTTGACCCCGCTTTGAGAGAAATAGTGTAATTGTGCAAACCTTTTTGCAATTCGAGTTTGCCTTCGTAAGCCAATTGCGATCCGGCGAACACACGCACACCCGCCGCTTGCGGCGCGGGCGAATCAACGGCGATGTTGAGATTAAATGATTCGTTTTGGCGCAACGCCGATGGCACATTGACGCTGGTGATGAGAGTCTCGTTGAAGAGAACGGCTTGCGGTTGATCAACGGAAATTTTGATCTGCCGATTCTCATCTATCGTAATTGGGACGGACACGATCTCGACTCCCGCCACCGCGGCAAGTCGCGCCGCCTCTGCCGCGTCACCGCTAGTCTCCTTCCCATCCGAAAGGATCACAATGCGCTTCGCCGCTTGCGCCGGGAACAACGCCAACGCCAGTCGAATCGCGCCGCCCAGATCACTGGCAATCGTCGTCGGCACAGATGAAAATTGATCGAGCCGCTTGCCCGTTGACATCACCCGTTCCACCAGCGGCTCACCGCCGAACAAGACCACTGCCGCTTTATCTTCGTCCCCCATAGTCTGCAACGCTTGCCCCACCCACTGCACGGCAAACACTTTCGACTCTTTCGGCATTGAATCAGAAACGTCAATGAGGAACGTCACCGCCAAATTATCGGCGGCTCGCACCGTTTGCAAACCTGCCAGCGAGAGAACCAGAGATGCAAAAATAATCACGCGCAACACGAGACTGATGATGTCGCGCAACCTTGTAACGACGCGCGAGGGTAGACCAAGCCACAAGATGAGGGGCAGGAGGAGGAAGAGGAGGAGGAAGAGAGGGGAGGAGAAACTCATTTTTTGCGGTCTACTCCCCTCTCCCGAAAATGCCTTTGCTTTTTATTTTCGGGAGAGGGGGCGGGGAGTGAGGAAGAAACTACGGAGTCAACACAAAACCCATAACCGTAAAGTGTTTATCGCCTGTAAAAATTTCGCTGATCTCAAGCCGCTTCATTACCGCCGCCGTGAGGCAATCGTTGAACGACAAACCTTTTAGATCATCATATTTTTCAAACAGTACCCATGCGTCTTCCTCATCCTCTACTTCAACGCGAATAATCTCCAATGCGCCTGTGCGCGCAATGGATTGAATCGTTTGCCCAAACTCAACCGTTGTTTTGTGCGAAGCCCAACGGTTTAAGTTAGTATAGGTTTCCGAGAGAATGCCGTTAGTCGTGACAAAAACGCGTCTTTCATCAAGCAACGTGTCATTAGCAACGGTAGCCAGATCGTGAAATTGATCAGCCGTGTTATACAACGCCAACCATGCCCACGTATCCACCATGATGTATCGCTCACTCATGGCGTTTTCATCAAATAATCATCATGCTTCGCCGCCAAATCAGAAGGCGCGGTGCGCGGTTTAGCCGGGCGCGGCAAAGCGCGCAACATCGCGCGACCTGTAGCAAGTTTTGCCTCACGATCTAGATAGTCTAACGCGATCTCTAAAATAAATTTTTCAACCGCCATCTTGCGTTCAGACGCTTTTGCTTGCAACGCCTGAAACGTTTTCGGGGGGAGATTGAGTTGTAACGCAATTTCATTCATGGCATTTCTTCCTTTCCAATTTGATTATACGCTCACAGACAAATTTTTTTGCGTTCTACTTCCCTCTTCCAACATGCCTGCGCTTTTTATTTTCGGGAGAGACGTTGAGGTGAGGGCAACAAACTTCCTCTGTGATACACCCACCACTCCACCAACAAAACAACCAACGCCGCCAACGCCAGATACTGCCAAAACTCACGCTGACCCGTCTGCTCGCGCGTAGCGGCAGAGACTTGCGTGCGCCCAATGGTTAATTTTTCTAACGGACGAATGTTGCTCTCACGCGAGTCAAAAAGATTCACCGCGAAGAAGCCGACAAACTTTGTATCTTGCAAATTCGCTGTGCCAACGCCATACACACCCAGCACATCCGTATCGGCAAACGTCACATACTGCCCGCCCGCCTGCGCCACAAACAATTGATTGTCAGGGCGCACGATGCCCGCCGCTTGCTCGCCCTCTTTGGGGCGGATGCTGACCGAGTCGCCGGGGCGAATGATGCCGCTCGTTGAGATCACCGATGACGGCGTGAGCCATTCGAGCAAGTTCGACATCAAGATCGGATACATCACTTGCAGCGGCAAATCCGAATCGCGCAGATCAAAGGTGATGACGGCAACCCTTCGACGATCCAATGTGCCGGCAAATAACAACGGCTTGCCCTCCACAGAGATCATCGTCTTCGCCCAGGCCGGAGTCTTCACATCACGCGCGCGCAAAATGTGAACGTTGTTGAAATCCACAAACGACATCAATGGATCAGACACCACCGAGATCGATGACGTGGTTGTAGGAGTAAAAACGCCACTCACTTCAAACAAATTGTTTACTGGCGGATTCACTAACAATAAATTTTTCGATGGCAACGTATTGGTGATCACGCCTTCGTAGATATATAAATCAAATGGATCGTTGGGCAACGGTGCGTCGGCGGGAACGCGAAACGGCGTGATGCCCGGCAACGACGCCAACACTTGTTCGATATACAAGTTGCCCTTCGCCGAGATGAACAATACACGCCCGGCTTGCGGCGGGTTATACACTGCCCACGCTTTATCGTCCGTCGGGAAATAATCCACACGCGCCGCGCCCGCCGGAGCCGAGAGCTGCGCTTCAACGATCTGCGTATCTTTGTAACCGTTCAAGATCACGTTTGATGTTTTGCCCGCCGCCACATTTAATTCTTGCGCGTTGAACAGATCGCCGTTCAACTTAAGAGTCAGTATCACTGCCGAGTCGGCGTCACCGTAGTTGGTGATGCTGGCGAAAATTTGCGGACCGTCCGCGCCCGGTCGAAGTGAGAGTGTGCTGATTCCTAAATTCGCCGATTGATTCCCAATCGGCACGTAACGCACTTCACCGTTCAACGGCGGCGCGTTCTCGGGGATGCCGCCATCCGAGATAATGACCGTCGTCGGATTTATGGCGTTACCGTTCGCGCCCGTCGCCAACGCAAAGGCGGTCGCCCAATCGCCCGACCCCACCGAAGGCTGGGCGTTGTTGATGGCGTTGATCAATTCAAGCTTGTCGTTAGATGAAGACACCAACACACGCGGCTTCGGCGCGACGAGGATGATCGTCATCGAGCCCTGATCGAGTAGATCGTTGGCGAGACCGCGCGCAATCGCTTTCGCCGATTCAAAACGTGACGGGGAGACATCCGTTGCATTCATGGAGGCTGAGGCGTCAAGCAACACCGTGACCTGACCCGACGCTACGACTTGAACCGGAATGAACGGGCGCGCCAGCGCGACGACGAGCAAAGCCAGCAACAACAGTTGCAGCAGCAACAAAATATTTCGTCGCAACTTTTGCCACGGCGAATTCGCTTCCCGATCCCGAATCACCATGCGCCACAAAAACGTAGACGACACTTCTTGCTCGCGGCGGCGCAATTTCAGCATATACAGAATCAAAATTGGCGCAGCGAGTGCGGCAAGGGAGAGGAAGAGGGGAGTGAGGAAGGACATGAAAGTAGATCAAGACACTCGGTGTCTCAACGAGGAGGGATCAGGCGTAAATCAGACGTCCTTTAGGCTCAGGAATCTCGCGCCCCAATTCGTGCGCGGTTTCGATCCATTCTTGGATGATCACTTCTAAATTCGATAACGCACCTTGATAAGTTTCGCCGTCCGCCGCGCAACCTGCGAGCTCGGGCGCTTCAGCAATAAACGCTTCGTCTTCATCACTCCAATAAATAATCACTTCATACTTAATCATCACTACCTCCAAGTTTGTATCGAGCTGGGCTTACGCATATTGAGCCGCTAATGTCATTGCGAGTGTTCTTTACGAAGCAATCTCGGTCATATTCTGAGATTGCT
>CAKKQG010000379.1:4508-10799 GCA_919901875.1 Anaerolineales bacterium | reverse complement strand
TCGCATCCCTTCCTTCGGGTTGTACATCGTCGCCGATGGCATGGGCGGGCATAACATGGGAGAGAAGGCAAGCGCGGTAGCCGCTCGCAGCATCGCCCACGATATCGTCAAGAACATCTATTTTTCTTTACTGTCCGAAAATAATGACGACGATGATCGTCCGCCTTTACAAGAGATCATGGTCAACGCCTTGGTCGGATCGAATCAATCCGTAACGAAAGCCGTGGGCGAAGGCGGCACGACCGGAACAGTGGCTATGGTCTTCAACGATCAACTGATCATCGGTCACGTTGGCGACAGCCGCGCTTATATCATCGCTGCCTCCGGACTCGAACAATTGACGCGCGACCACTCACTCGTCAGGCGCTTACAAGAATTGGGGCAGATCACCGAAGCGGAAGCCGCCATCCACCCCCAACGCAATGTGCTGTATCGCGCCATCGGGCAGGGCGACGGTTTAGAAGTAGATACACAGACTCTGCAACTATCGCCGGGAATGAAAGTGCTGTTGTGTTCAGATGGCTTGTGGGGTTTAGTCGGCGACAACCAGATGCGGGATATTATCAATAGTTCTTCGACATTACAGAGCGCCTGTGATCGATTGGTAGAAGCGGCAAACATCGCTGGCGGACCCGATAACATCACCGCCATTTTGATTGAATATAATTTGTAGCGAGCCTGAAGAGAGAACGCGTTTATGCAATCGTTGCCAGACTATTATGCCTGCCTGAATGTGCCGCGTTCAGCCTCCACCGATGAGATTCGTCAGGCGTTCCGTAAAATGGCTCGCCGCTTCCACCCCGACGCCAACGCCGACCCTCACGCCGCCGAAGAATTCAAACTGATCGCTGCGGCGCACGAAACCCTCACCGACTCTGCACACCGCGCCGAATACGACGCGCGCCTCTCGGTCTTCGACGTTCCTTTTTCTATCGAACCGGTCTACAGCCGCAACAGCTTGCGGGCAATGCCTGAACCGCAAGTTGTGTATTGCCTGCTTAACATCAAGACCATTGCCCAAACCAGACGAATCGCGCCAGCCCTCAACCTGTGTTTGGTGATTGATCGCTCGACCTCCATGCAGGGCGCGCGATTAGATCACACCAAATCTGCGGCGCGACAAATCATTGAGGGCTTGGATGAAAATGATTTCTTTTCTATCGTTGCCTTCAGTGATCGCGCCGAAGTCATTTTTCCATCTCAATCGTGTGACAATAAACCCCTGATCATATCCAAAGTCAACGCTATCCAAGCCAATGGCGGCACTGAAATTTTGGAAGGGTTGATGGCAGGTCTCTTACAGCTCCAAGAAAATATCAATCCTAAATCCATCAATCATCTCACCCTGCTCACCGATGGGCGCACCTACGGCGACGAAGAAAATTGTTTGCTCTTAGGCACGTTAGCCGAATTGGACGGGATCGTTATTAGCGGTCTGGGCATTGGCGACGAGTGGAATGATGTCTTCCTCGATCAGCTGACTGCGACGACGGGCGGCGAATCACTTTACGTGCATACGATTGAAAAAGTCGAAGACTTGATGGTTAAACAAGTGCGCGGCATTGGCGGCACCATTGCTCAACGCCTGCGCCTGCAAGTCACCTGTGACGCCGATATTAAATTGCGATCCGCTTTCCGCATCTATCCCGAAGCCTACCCTATCCCTGTAGACGATCAACCGTTACGAATCGGAAGCATTCCGCGCACGGGGATCTCTTCGATCTTGTTAGAGTTTGTCGTAAAGACCGGCAGCGACCCGCGCCAAAACATTGCGCGCACTTCAATCACCGGCGATATTCTCAACATTGGTAGAATAGATGAGAAAGTGACCGCCGACCTGACACTGCCTATTGGCAACAGCGCCAAAGCCGAACCGCCTCCTCTTGCCATTCTGCAAGCGATGGATAAACTTACCTTGTACCGCTTGCAAGAAAAAGCATGGGCGGCGGCGGCGGAAGGCAAAGTGCGAGAAGCGACTCAACATCTTGAAATGCTCGCCTCACGGTTGCTGACAACGGGCGAACACGATCTAGCGCAAATGACGGTCGAAGCTGCCAGCCGTCTGGGAAGCACCAATCAGATACCGAGTGATGCGAAGAAACGGATTAAATATGGCACGCGAGCGATCATCTCCAAAATATAGTGACTGCTCAGCGTCATTGCGAGGAGCGTTCTCCGCGACGAAGCAATCTCATGGCATGACCGAGATTGCTTCGCAAAGTGCGCTCGCAATGACGAATCGGCTGAGCAGTTACAAAATATAAGAACGGGGTCTCATTATGATCATCTGTCCAAATTGCAAGCACGAAGAATACGATGGCACATTATTCTGTAGCGAGTGCGGTGTGCGCCTGTGGCAAGATAAACAGGGCGACGATACTGCCAACATCGGGCACGACGCGCCGAATCAAACAGATCGTATTAGCACGGCAAACATTGAACACGAATACCCTGCCCCGCCCAGCGGGCAGATATTCATTCGTATTCATGGCGTCGGCACCAGCATGGTACTCACCGGCAAAGCAGAATATATACTGGGTCGCAAAGACCCGCGCACCTCGTCAATCCCCGACGTAGATTTTGGCTCCTTTGGCGGACAACAAATGGGCGTCTCGCGTCAACACGCCCGTTTGAAATATGGACCAGACGGCGTGAGCATCGTTGACTTGTCCAGCACAAACGGCACACTCGTCAATGGCAAGATCATTGCGCCCAACGAACCGCGCCACATTCGCAACGGCGACGACATCCGACTCGGCAAACTTGCCTTCAGCGTCTACTTCGCCGAGAAAAAATAATTGCTCAGCACTCCGTCATTGCGAGGAGCGTTCTTCGCGACGAAGCAATCTCATGGCGCGACCGAGATTGCTTCGCAAAGTGCGCTCGCAATGACGCCTGAGTAGACGAGAAAAAATAATTTTGGAGATGACGTCATTATGGCTACTATCACCGTTCTACTGCACATCGCCAACGAAGAACCCACCATGTGCGAACTCGATCAAATGCCCTCACTGAATGACACGATTGTCATTGGCAAAAACCCACGCAAGCGCGACGGCAAAGATATGGCTAACATATTGCCAAACGTCACGACTGTGATCTGGCCGATGAGCCGCATGACATTCATTGAGATCGTGCCAACCGATGACGACCAGAAAGTGATCTCCTTCGTCCGCGAATAGATCTACGACAGGTGACAGTCACTTTAAAAGTGACTGTCACCTTACTACTCTATGCCCGAACCACGCGAGACTCACCGAATACTTGTGGTAGACGACGAACCGCGAATGATACGCTTCATTCGCATGAACCTTGAACTCGAAGGTTACACCGTCTTTGAAGCCGCCGACGGCGTGCAAGCCCTTAAGCAAGTGCGCGACGTGCTGCCCGATCTGATCATCCTCGACGTGATGATGCCCGAACTCGACGGCTTTGAGACTCTGGGCGACCTGCGCGAATTCTCCAGCGTGCCGGTGATCATGCTCACCGCGCGCGGCGAAGAGGATGATCGCGTTAAAGGTTTAGAACTGGGCGCGGATGATTACGTCACCAAACCCTTTAGCCCGCGCGAGTTGGTCAGCCGCGTCAAAGCAGTGCTGCGCCGCGCCGAGTCGGCAACCCCGGTGAGTAAGACCCCGATCAAAGTAGATGATCATTTGCGGATTGATTTTGATCGGCGTGAAGTCTATGTCGCCGAGACGTTGATCAAACTGCGCCCAACCGAATTCCGTTTGCTCTACCACTTGGTGAGCAACGCCGGTTGGGTCGTGCCGCACGAGCAATTGTTGGCGAAGGTGTGGGGTTACGAGTATCGTGATGAGACTCACTACTTGCGTCTCTACATCAACTACTTGAGGCAAAAGATCGAGGCCGATCCCGCCAAGCCCAAATATATTTTGACCGAGCGCGGCGTGGGATATAAATTTGTGGATTACAAGAAACAGTAACGTGGAAGCCGACAAAGCGGGAGCGCACTTTGATAACGGTTTGCTCACCTTGACTCTGCCGAAAGCAGAATCGGTGAAACCGAAGATGATCAAAGTCAAAACAAAGTAACACTAAAAAACCCTTCGGGTCTCTAAGACCCGAAGGGTTTATTTTTTCTTCTACACTCCTCACACGGACACAACCCACGCAAGTAATCCCAACCGTAGAGTCCGTATTTGTGTCCATCCTGCCACAAAAACTGCACAGCGTAACTTCCAACTAAATCTGCGCCGAGCAGTTCGTAAGTTTGAGTCGGTTTGAGATCGAACACCGTGGGGTCGGGCGGCGTGCCCATGTTCTCATGCCCGCCTTTACATTCGGCGCACGGACATGCGGCGCGCAAGCCATCGAAGGGATATTCACTTACATGCCCATCGCTCCAGGGGATGATCACCACGCGGCGAGATTTGCTGATTTGGATCGTTTTTGGTTTAGGCATAGTAGTCGAGTAGTCCAGTAGTCAAATAGTCGAGTAGTCGAAAGATCATCATCTTCATCCTGTCACCCCTTCATTAGCGAACAGTGGGTTGTAAATAATTCTCTACCGCCCAGCCGGTGCGAGTCTTGTCTACGAGATCAACCAAGAGCCACCAAGTGAACCCATCGGCGATGGTGGGACCGTTTTCAACTTTGAAGACTTGATTCTCAATGGCGCGATAGGCAATGTCACTTTTAAGTGATGGCGACTGGCGCAGATTCAAGGGAACGCCGCCGGTGCCGGTCACTTGCACAAAGACGCCTAAATTGATCGAACCTGAATTTAAATTCGGCGGGACGGTTGGCGTGAGCGCGGACGACGTTGGAGATTTAGTGGACGGTGACGCGGGCGCGGCAGTGGCGGCAGCCGCAGAGGTGGAGGCGACAACGACGAACATCGGTGAGGCGGTGATTCGCGGCGCGGTCGGTCGAGTCAGAATCACAACCATCCACAACGAGACACAGCTGACCGCGAAGAAGGCGGCGATCAATCCTAACGACCACAGTGGCACAGTAAGTTCACGGCGCGTTGTCGGTTTAGTCATCAGCACGAGCAACTAAAACGGTAATGTCGTCAAAGGCCGGGGCATTGTCGCGAAAGTTAAATACATCGTCGAAGATGGTGTTGCAAATTTTTCCGGCGGGTTCGTTACGATGCGTCTCCAACAATTTTGAAAGCCGCTCTAACGTGTACGGCTCGTCCTTGAGATTCACCGCGTCCGGCACACCATCGCTATACATCACCAACGTATCGCCGCGTCCCAGAGTCACTTCGCACTCTTCGAGGTCCAGCACATCCAGCATTCCCAAAAAGCGGCCCTGCGCGTCGAGTTCGGTGTAACCAATCTGACCTTTGTGCAACCATATCGGCCTATCTTGCCCAGCGCGCACGTAACGCAGATGCCCGGTCTTGGGAGTCAACACACCATAGAAAGCGGTGACGAACATTGAATCGGCAGATGAGACTTCCATTAAGTTGCGATGCACTTCCAAAGCGACGGTGCGCGGCGAGAGACTGCGGCGCGACTCAGGTAAGAACAAAGATCGCGTGACCGCCATGAACAACGCGGCGTGGATTGATTTATCGGACACATCCGCCATCAACAAGCCGACGTGATCATCATCAATCCGAATCACATCATACAGATCGCCGCCGATAGTTCGCGCCGGAATGTTGTTGCCGGCAAACGTCCAACCCGGCACTGTTGGAAAAACAGTGGGCAGCAAACTACGCTGCAACTCTGCCGCGATTTCTAACTCGCGTTCCAATTTTTCTTTGGCAACAATTTCTGCTTGAGCGGCTTTCAGATCGGCGTAGGCTTTTGTCAGTTCGATGTTCTTGCGTGAGAGGTCGGCAATAGCCGCTTGGTCGTTGGCGCGAAGTGTGGCGGTGATACTGCGCAACATGGAGGTCGCCACTGCCGGGTTGCGCCGCAGCAGTTGGTTGAAATCGTGTTCAGAAATTTCTAAGACGGTTGTTTCCATCGTGGTCACAACCGTTGCCGCGCGCGGCGCGTTGTCAATCAACGCCATCTCGCCAAAAAATTCTCCGGCGCCACGGCTGTTCAAGTGGCGCGAGCCGCCGTCTTGCAATTGGCGCGAGATCGCCACCATGCCGTCTACGATAATGTAAAACGTATGCTCCAACCGCCCCTCGCGAACCAACACCGTGCCGGTGGGATGCGTGCGCTTTTCGGCGACGCTCATCATCGCTTGGATTTCGTTTTCTTCCAAGCCATCAAAAACTTTTTTAACGATGTCAAGTGCTTCGGGCATAGTGATTGATTATTTTTTACGAATGACTTTTTTCTTGGCTGTTGATTTTTT
>CAKKQG010000379.1:0-4408 GCA_919901875.1 Anaerolineales bacterium | reverse complement strand
GAAAGTGGAATCCCCATTTCAATCGCGCGACGAGAGTATATATCATCTAAGTCTAGGCGCATAGGATGAGCGTTGATCTCCAACGCCACGCCGCTCACTTTTGCCGCGTTCAACACCGCATCCATATCAAGGTCTGCCCCTTCACGATCCGGAATGAGTCGTCCGGTGGGATGACCGATGATGTCCACATGCGGATTTTGAATGGCGTTGATCGTCCGCTGTGTCACCTTCTCGCGCGGCTGGCGCAAACTGCTGTGCATGGATGCGACGACAATATCAAGCGACTCTAAAACTTTGTCGTCGTAATCCAACGATCCATCAGCGCGAATTTCTACCTCAGCCCCTTGCAACAATAAAATCGAATCACCCAACTCTCGTTGAACTTTGTCAATCTCTTTTCGTTGTGCGCGCAATCGTTCTGGGGTAAGTCCGCCTGTAATTCCCAAACTTTGTGAATGATCGGTGATGGCTAACACACGAAGCCCACGCGCCTTTGCCGCCTCTGCCATTTCCTTGATGGATTTACTCCCATCACTCCATGTTGAGTGAGTGTGTAGATTCGATTTTAAATCTTTCAGATCGATCAGGTCGGGCAATTCACCTTTGAGCGCGGCTTGCACTTCGCCGCGATCTTCGCGCAACTCGGGCGGGATGTAAGGTAGACCTAACGCCGCATAGACCTCTTCCTCTGTCGCGCACAGAATCTCTTTGCCGTTCTTCTTGGTCAGCGCGTGTTCCGAAAGTGACAAGCCCTTATCCAACGCGCGCTCACGCAAAAGCACGTTGTGATCTTTCGACCCGGTGGCATATTGCAACGCCGTCCCAAACCGTTCCGGCGGATGCACCCACAACTGCGCCCGCATCCCATCAGTAAACTCAATCGAAGATTTTGTCTCGCCTTTGCCCAGCACTCGCGCAATATCTTTCTGCGATGTAAACACTTTCATCACCGCGTCCGACTCTTTGCAGGCAACAAGTAGATCAAGATCGCCCACAGTGGATTTCATTCGACGCAAACTGCCCGCCGCCTCTGCCGCTACCACACCCTTGATACCGCGCAACATGGTCAAAATGTTACGGGCAATCGGCAAGGCAACACCCAATGGTGTTCTTCCACTTCGGCGCGAGAGCGATTCGATCCCCTCCAAAATTTTCTGCTCCGACTTTGCGCCCATGCCTTCCAAATTGCGAAGTTCACCCGCTTGCGCCGCCGCCTTCAACTGCTCAAGCGTGGTAATCCCTTTCATCTTCCAAAACATCGCCGCTTTCTTTGGACCCAAGCTCGGAACTTTGATCACATCTAACAACGTCACCGGAATCTCGCGCTTGAGCTTTTCCAAAAATTCCAGCTTGCCGGTGCTGAGCAGCTCATCAATTTTTTCGGCGATTGCCTCACCCACGCCGGGTATTTCGCGCAACTTGCCTTCGCGCCATACATCGTTCACATCGCGCCCGTATTCGGCAAGAGTCTCCGCCGCTTTACGATAAGCGAGAATCTTGAAGATCACTTCGCCTTTGATCTCCAGCAAGTGAGTGATGTCGGAAAAAGTGTCAGCAAGTTGTTTGTTGTTCATTGATTGAAGTCATCAGTTGTCAGTGATCAGTAATCAGTTCACTGATCACTGTTTACTGATAACTGTTCACTGTCCTGCAAATACCACCGTCAGCATCCACCCCAACCCATTCCACACAATGCCAGCGCCAATATGAGTATAGCCCGAACCCAAAATGTTCGCCCGATGCGCCGCGCTGTTCATGAACCAATTCACTGCGCCATTCGGAAATTCGGCGAGTTGCCACTGCCCACTCCAATAAATATTTTCACCGGCGTTGCTGAAGCCTGCCGCCAACACACTCAGCTTCGCTAATGAAGCGCCGCTGATCGGATCGTTATGACCAAAATAATTTCGCCCGACCATGTCGTTGGAACGGGTGCGGGCAATTGCCATGATCGATTCGCTGCGCGCGAGAGGCGGCATCCGCTGTGCGGAGCGATTGGCGTTGATCAAACTCATCACGTTTGACTCGGCGATGGCTACATCATTCACTGAAGAAATCGCCACAATAGTCGGTGGCGTAGACGTGGGCGCGGAAACAATTCTCACACTTGTGGCGGTTGCGGGTGCGGGAACAACTCTGGCACTTGTGGCGATAACAGGCGCGGGCGTATTCGTCGGCGGGCGTTTGGTAGGCGTCAGTGATGGTGTAGCGAGATTACGAAACGGCAACGGCTCATCCGTCGTTTTGATCGCCGTGCCTTTGGTAGGCGTGATGAAAACGATCTGCGTCGGTTGAGGAGTGGCTTGGGCGCAGGAGGTGAGGAGGATGGCGATGTATAAAAAGTATTTCACTTGAGAAATTATATCTGCTTGACATTAAGGAATGGTAAGGTAGGATTATCGTAATTGTGATCTCAAGCAATTGAGGAGAAAACTATGAACCCAACCGCAACTGTTCCCGAAGTTCTCACTCTGGATGAAGTCGCACGTTATTTACGACTGCCCACGGATATTGTCGAGCGACAAGCCGCTAAAGGTCAAATCCCCGGACGGCGCATTGAAGATACGTGGCGATTCTTGAAAGCGGCGATTGATACTTGGTTGCAGAGCCAAGACAGCCGCACGGTTCTAATTCAACAGGCAGGCGCGTTGAAGGACGACGAGTCGTTATACGTTTTGCGTCAATCTATTTATGCTTTGCGTGAACGACCTGAGGCAGATGAGAAAGCGGGGGCGTAATGTACTTGATTGACACCGATACCTTGACACATTTATATGCCGGTCATCATCGTGTTATTAACGCTTTGCAGAATCTCGCCGATGCAGATGTCGGCACAACGATCATCACAAAAGTTGAATTGCTTCGCGGACGTTTTGACTTTATATTAAAAGCGTCCTCGGGTGTTGAGGTTCTGCGCGCTCAACGCTGGCTCGTGCGTACTGAAGAGTTATTAGCACAGATCAAAATAGTCACACTGGATGATATCGCCATCTCTCACTTTGATCGTTTAAGAGAAACAAAAGGGGTGAACAAGATCGGACGCGCCGATCTCCTCATCGCGAGTATCGCGCTTGCAAATAACGCAACATTAGTTACTCGCAACTTGCGCCACTTTCGCCAAATCCCAAACATCAAAGTTGTTAACTGGGTTGATTAGACTATGCCCCTCCACGAACTCCTCGGCAACCAACACATGCACACCCCATATAGCGACGGCGAAGGCTATCACGCCGAGATCGCCCAGGCGGCGATCAATGCCGGACTCGATTACATCATCGTCACCGATCACAATATCTTAGTCGAGGGAATCACACCCTATCATTTCAGCGAAGATA
This sequence comes from Anaerolineales bacterium, assembly GCA_919901875.1. Taxonomy (GTDB): domain Bacteria; phylum Chloroflexota; class Anaerolineae; order Anaerolineales; family VGOW01; genus VGOW01. The sequence goes on along the minus strand of CAKKQG010000379.1, from coordinate 1,073 downwards.
AAAAGAAGCGCGTGCTGGTGATGACGGGCGAAGAAGTGCATGATACATCGCTGTTACCGCAAAGCAATCATCTCCTTGTTTACAATACCGGGCGCGAACTCGCTGCTTGCGCTTACGATCCACAACGACTCATTGATGAAGTGAATCGTTCCGGCGGTATGTGTTTCTGCGCCCATCCATTTGATTACACATCTAAACTTATTGACTACGAACCTATCAACTGGCGACGTTGGGATGTAAAAGGATTTCACGGTCTCGAAATTTGGAATTACATGAGCGAGTTCGTGCGCCTGACGACGACGGTGCAGAACGCGATCAAATATGCCCGCCAACCCGATCTCGGCATCGCCGGACCCAACCCCGACACGTTGAAGAAGTGGGACGAGTTGACGGCGTCAGGTTTAAAAATTGTCGGCATTGGCAATTCGGATGCACACGCGACGAAGGTGAAGAAGTTCGGTCACAGCGCGGTGATCTTTCCGTACGAGATGTTGTTCGGCGCAGTCAACACCCATCTGCTGGTCAACGAAGGACTCAACGGCGAGTATGATCACGACTCGAAATTAATTTATGCCGCCTTGCGTGATGGACATTGTTTCGTCGGCTACGATCACCCTGCCCCAACACGCGGCTTCCGCTTTTCGGCTCAGGGTGAAAAAGGTCCGGCGATCATGGGCGACGAGATCAGCATGGGCGCGGGAGTCACGCTTCAAGTTTCTGTTCCGGCGAAAGCGGATATTCGTTTGTTGCGCAATGGCAGCGTGATCGCTAAACGTGACGCCGACACACACCTGATGCACATCGCCGACAAGCGCGGCGTGTATCGCCTTGAAGCGTATATTGACTTCAAAGGTCAAAAGCGCGGGTGGATTTTTAGCAACCCAATCTACGTCAGATAAATTCGTATTTCGTCTTGCATAGTCCGTCAACTTACGCAATACGAAATACGCACTACGACTATGTTCTCTCCCCCTAACCCAAAAGAATTCAACCAAAAAGTTTGGGAGATCGTGCGAAAGATTCCGCGCGGCAAGGTGACAACCTACGGGCGCATCGCGGCGATGATCGCCACA
>CAKKQG010000378.1 GCA_919901875.1 Anaerolineales bacterium | reverse complement strand
GTCCATCGCTGCCGCAATGGAGGGCGCGCCTTTGCTGACGATCTTCTTCGCTAAATCTTTGGCGGTCTTCAACACTTCGCCACCCGGCACAACTTTGTTAACCAAGTTGAGTCGAAATGCTTCTTGCGCGGTGAGGTTGTCGCCCGTCAAAATTAATTCTGTCGCCTTCGCCGGACCCACGATGCGCGTCAGGCGTTGTGTGCCGCCCCAACCGGGGATGATGCCCAAACTAATTTCCGGTTGACCCAAGCGCACGCGGTCGCCGACGATGCGAATGTGGCACGACATCGCCAACTCCATGCCGCCGCCGAGAGCCACGCCGTTGATCGCCGCGATGAAGGGCTTCTTGCTATTTTCGATTTTGTTAAACGTCTGCTGCCCTTTGGTGATAAAAACTTTGGCGGCTTCGGCAGTGGTGAGAGTCGTAAAGACGTTGATGTCTGCGCCCGCGACAAATGCCATCTGCCCGGCGCCGGTGATGATCGCCGCTTTCACTTCAGGATTAGCGTTGATCTCATCCACGGTTGCCGCGAGTTCGTCCAACACTTCCGGCTTCATTGCGTTCACGGGTGGATGATCAATGGTGATGATGGCGACGCGATCTTCGATAACGGTTTTGATGAATTGTTTTTCTGCCATGTTGAATCAGTTATCAGTTGTCAGTTATCAGTGATCAGTGGCGCTGCCTACTGATTACTGATAACTGCTCACTGTTCACTATGCACTATATTCGTGAAATCCCTTCCCAACCTTCCGTCCCAAATGTCCCGCTCTCACTTTTGTTCGCAGTGTGCGTGACGGGCGGAATCGCTCGCCGTGTTTCTTTTGCAGCGCTTCCAGTTTTTCAACGCACACGTCGAGTCCGATGATGTCGGCAACCGCCAGCGGTCCGATGCGTTCACCGCCGTAAGTCATGCCCGTGCCAGCCACCATCGCCATATCAATATCGTTGATCGCCGCGATGTGTTCTTCGATGCACAGTGAGGCTTCGTTGATGAGCGGCATGATGAGTCGATCTGGATCGAATCCCGCTTCACCTTTCTTCACCGCGCCGCTCTTCTGCAATTCGGCGATCATCTTCTTCGTCGGTTCGTCCGTCTCTGAACCATAACCGTAGAATCCTGCGCCGCTCTTCTCGCCGAGTCGTCCGGCTTTGGTAAGTTCAACGAACAACTCTGCGCCGTGCATACGTTGACCATATTCTTGTTCGAGATAGCTGCCAACGTGGGCGCACACATCGAGACCGAGCATGTCCATCAAGAAGAAGGGACCCATCGGCATTCCCCATTCGCGCATCTTCTCGTCAATCTCATTAGCGGGCGCGGCGCCTTCTTGCAATGCCAACACCGCCTCATTCATGTAAGGCATCAACAGACGATTCACTAAGAAGCCCGGACACTCTTGCACCACTACCGCAATCTTTCGCAATGACTCTGTGAATTGCACAACATCGTCTACCGTTTCTTGTGCCGTATCCAAACCCGGAATGATCTCTACGAGTTTCATAACATGGGCTGGATTAAAAAAGTGCATCCCGATCATTTTGCTGGGGCGACCCGAATACTTGCCCATCTCGGAGATCGAAAGGGCAGAGGTGTTGGAAGCGAATAGCGCCGACTCCGGCACCACCTTAGAAACTTCCTCGAACACCGCGCGTTTGATCTTCATCGTCTCCGGCGCCGCTTCGATCACAATGTCCACGTCAGAAAAATCGTCGTAGGTCAGTGTCGGCGTCACCAGCGAAAGTTTGCCTTCCATATCACCGGCCGACATCTTGCCTTTCTCCACGCGCCCTTCGTAAATTTTGCGAATGCGCGCCATGCCCTTGTCGAGCATCTTTTGATCGACGTCCTTCAACACTACGGGCAAACCTGAAAACGAGATCACTTGCGCGATCTCTGCGCCCATCGCGCCCGCGCCGATGACGCCTGCTTTGAAGATATACATATCTATTCCTCCGATTTAAATTCTTGCCAAAAGGAGAACAAGTCTCCAATACTTTGTCGCAAATAGTTGCGCTTGATCGCTTCACCAAAAAGCGGCGCAACCGATAACACCGTGAGATTCGCTGTGCGCTTTGACATGCGCTTCGCTTGTGGAACTGGCACCGTATCCGTTGTGACGATCTCTTTGATCTGCGGGATAGCCGCCAACCGCTCAATGGCATTGCCGCTGAAAACACCGTGTGTGCAAACCACAGACATGGACTCGATGCCGTGTTCGATTAACAATTTGGCAATCGCCACCATGCTTGACCCGGCGGCGATCTCATCGTCATACACAATCGCCCGTTTGTGTCCCTCCATCTCGCCCACCAATCCGGTGATGCGTACTTCTTTATCCGAGATGCGAGTCTTGTTGCCCGCCGCCATCTTTAAACCCAAACTCTCAGCGAAACGACTCGCCGGTGTGGCGTGACCGGCATCCGGCGCGACGACGATAGTGTCTTGTAAATCTTGCTTCTTGAAATAATCTACGAACACCGGACGCGCGGTGAGTGGATCAATTGGCACATCAAAAAAGCCATGTACTTGCGGCGAGTGCAGAGTCATCGTTAACACTTGCGTCGCGCCTGCGGTTTCGATCATCTTCGCCATCAATCGCCCGGTGATGCTGATGCGCGGCGCATCTTTTTTGTCGGAACGGGCAAACGAGAAATACGGGATGACGGCGTGAACTTCACGCGCACCCGCACCGCGCGCGATGTCGAGCATCATCAACAACTCGACGATGTGATCGTTAACGGGCGGGCTGAAACTTTGCACTATAAACACGGCGCGTGATCGAACGCTTGCGCCGAGTTGAATGTAAAGGTTGTCGTTGCTAAACCGTCTGACGCGCGTTGGATCGAGCGGCACTTGCAAGTAGGCGGCAACCGCAGCGGCTAACGCCGGATTGGAGTTGCCGCTAAAAATGCGGATGTCGTCGGGATCAACGTGATCAGGTTTGGTCATTAACGTATACTCAGCGTGGTCATGTTTTGCGCTTTTTGGCAACGGATTATGTAGCTGATGTAACGGATGCTTGCGTCGTCTTATCTGTTACATCCGTTACCACATCCGTTGCCAAACGCAATACGAAATACGCAATACGGATTTAAACTCTTTCTACAATTAGAGCCGCCCCTTGCCCTCCCGCCGCGCACAGAGTGGCAATGCCATACTTCACAGGTGTCTTGCCTTCTTTGTTGCGACGCTTCATCTCGTGCAGCATCGTCACCACAATTCGCACACCCGACGAGCCAACGGGATGACCCAAAGCAATCGCGCCGCCGTTGACGTTCACCTTGTTCCAATCCCAACCGTCATCCTTCAAAGCTTTGCCCACCGATATCACTTGCGCTGCAAACGCTTCGTTGACTTCGATCAGATCCATGTCCTTGAGAGTTAAGTTTGCCCTCTTCAACGCTTTCGGCACGGCGAAGGCGGGTGCGATACCCATGCGATGCGGCTCGACTCCGGCGAAACCGTACGACACAATTTTTGCTAATGGCGTGTAACCAAGTTCTTTCGCTTTCTCTGCCGTCATGATCAACATCGCGCTCGCGCCGTCCGAGATGCCGCAAGCGTTGGCGGGCGTGACCGAGCCGTTCTCTTTAAAGATGGTCGGATACATCGCCGCCTTCTGCACGGTGAGGCCGGGATTGATGGTTTCATCTTGGGTGATCGATTCACGCGCGACTTCGGTGCCGGCAACTTTCTTTACCACTTCCACCGGCACGATCTCATCTTTAAATTTTTCCATGCGCGTCGCCATGAACGCTTTCTTGTGCGACTGCACGGCATACTCATCTTGCTCTTGGCGACTCACGTTAAACTCTTCGGCAAGATTCTCCGCTGTGCGCCCCATCAACTGACCGCAGATCGGATCGGTCAGCCCCTCCCACATTGCA
>CAKKQG010000377.1 GCA_919901875.1 Anaerolineales bacterium | reverse complement strand
ACAAAGCTAACCAGATCGCCATCCACACGATGAAGCCGATGAAACGATAACTCTCGGGGATGCCGAGGAGGGCAACCATGCCAAGGGGGAACAAAACTCCCCAAACGAAATACGCTTGCCGCGTGACGATGCGCCCGGAGAATTGGATGGAGGTGGGGGTTTCGGAGATTTGCATGATAGAAGTTGGAGGTTGGAAATTGGAAGTTAGAGGTTGGAAGTTGGATGAATGTTTTTGGTTAGAAAGGTGTTGCGTGAAGTCGGGTTATCTAATCCGCTGTTCAACACTTTTCTGATCCCCAACATTTTTCATTCGGAATTAAAACCATCACACGCGATGAAAGTAGAAGTTCAGGAAAATGCTCATTAGCGGATTAGATGGGCGAGCTTACAAACTACCGATTTAATAGCGTCTAATCTCCAACCTCTAACTTCCAACCTCCAACTTCTAGCTTTTAAATCCTCTCGCTTCCCACGCCGCATACATCACGATGGATCCGGCGATTGCGGCGTTGAGCGATTGAACGTGACCGCGCATGGGCAAGCTGATCAACAGATCGCACTTCTCGCGCACGAGGCGGCGAATGCCCGAACCTTCGTTGCCTACAACGATGCCGAGTGGACGGTTGAGATCAATTTTATCAATACGCTGCGCTTGGGGCGAGAGATCGAGTCCGGCGATCCAAATATCTTCTTTCTTCAAAATGTCAATCGTGCGCGCCATGTTGCCGATGCGAGCGACTTTTATATGTTCGCTCGCGCCCATTGAGGAGACCACGACGGCGGTCGTGATCTCGCCACTGCCTTTATCGGGCAGCAACACGCCGTGAACGCCGCAGGCATCGGCGGTGCGTAACAGGCGACCTACGTTGGCAGGGTCTTGAACCAGATCGAGTAACAAGAGGAGCGGCGGCTCGTTTTGCGATCCCGCGTGAGATAGAATTTCGTCGAGTTCGGCGTAAGGGTAAGTGCCGACTTCGATCATCACGCCTTGATGATTCTCGCCTCGGGCGAGTCGATCAATCTCTTTGCGTTGTAGGCGATCAATTTTGAGTTTACACTTATTGGCTTCGGCTAATACGTCGCGCAGAGAATTTTGATCGGCGTCGTCGGAGATTAAGAGTCGCCGCAGTTCACGCC
>CAKKQG010000376.1 GCA_919901875.1 Anaerolineales bacterium | reverse complement strand
ATGGATAGATTCTGCGAAAGATGTGAACGCATTACGCAAGACGGTAATCTATGGTGTGAACGGACGGATTGTCCGGCTGAGCAAGGATACAGCGTACTCAGCTATGGCGATCACTTAGGCGATCTGAAAGTAACGAAGCTGTTGCGCGTCTGGCGTACCGCCGCTTTATACGAAGCGGTGCGCGGCGAAGAAACTGTCCTGCTCAAAGTGGCGCATAGATCCGACGACTGTGAGGAGAGGCTCAAACGAGAAACGATGGCGCTCGATGGGCTGGCTGATAAACCGTGGTTTCCGATGTCGCTCATCAAATCTTTCTTGCCCAGCGTCAGACCTCTCTTGCCCGTGCCTCTCTCGCCCTATCCGGTGTCCTCCAAACGCCCTTACGGCGAACTCACTTTTCGGGGTGAAACAAAATTCTTCAGCATTTTTCGTCATGCCCAAGGAAAGTTCCTAAGCGACCTCCTCCTCGAAAACCCGCAACTCTGGCACTATCAAGCGGCGTGGCTCGTCATCACTTTAGCCGAGGCACTACGACCTGTGGCTTCAAGCAACAGGTGTCACCTGTGCCTCACGCCCGATATGATTCTGGTTGACACAGATAAGGAGGGTTATTTGCGGCCTCTGTTGCTTGACCTAGGTCTCCTCATTAATGGCAACGAAATGGAGAGCGTATACGATTGGGCTAAAATTTGGGAGCCAGCTTATACCGCGCCCGAATTACTCCTCAGTTCGCGGACTAAAACAGCCACGCCCGCGGCAGACGTTTATTCGTTAGGCACGATCTTATATGAAACGCTCGCCGGAAAACCGGCGTTTGAATCGAAAACTCAGCGCGATGATCAAATTCGTGAAGTCGTAACACAACACCGCAGCACTCGCCCTCTGGAACGGCCCGAGCTTGAACAAGCCGGTATAGCAAAAATAGTAGAACGAGCCACTAGCCCAAATCCTGCCAGCCGATTCAGTCATGTACTAGAATTAGCCAATGCCTTGGTTGCCATTTACTCCAAACCGCCCACTGAAAAACGAGCGGTGCCGGGCCGTCTGTATTTGCTCATCAGCACACTGGCTCTGATCTCTCTAATCATTCTAGCTCTGGCGGCATACATCCTCATTCGACTGCTGTTGACACGCTGACCGAGGATGTTAAAAAAAGAAGCGCGAGCCTCACTAGGTGACTCGCGCTTTGTCATTACATCCGCCAATTAGCGGCCGATACCTTCGCCGAAGTATCGCTTGCCCTGAACATCTCCCTTTTTGTGATCGCCAATCGCCCGCGCCAAGTCATTTTGAAACTCTTCGCAAACTTTAGCTAAATTCTCTGCCTTCTGTTTAATAACTGACAGATAGTTGGCGAGAGCTAAACTCGTTCCAAGACTGGCGAAAGCCATCGCCCTCAAAACTTCAATTGCCACGCTAAGAATCTGCGAAACGACTCTCAAAATCTGAGCCGATTGCCCGAACCCGCTAGAGACATCGCCGACGACCGCATAATCCATTTGAACAACTTGTCCAGCCATAGCGTATTTCCTCCAATTCTAAAAGCCGATTTATAAAGAGATCAACCCGGTGCGTCTCTGCTTAGATCTGTGAGAAGACATCACCGAGCTGGCTTGCTAAGCCTTGAGACTGAGTGTCGGCATTGTCAACGGTACTGGTCGCCTTGGACAGATTAAGGTTAATGCCGCCGATAGCGGCGATGAGTTCTGTTATCGCCGGGATCACCTTGCGAACCACATCTGACGCAAATTCGTCGGCGTCACCGCCGATCCAAGCGCCTTGAATTTTGGCAGGATAGGAACTGATTTTATCCATCACGCCCTGAGTAACCTGCTGTTGCTGCCCAACAGTAGCAGATACATTTTCGATTTCTGATCGGATGATCTGAAAAAACGACATATCACACGCTCCTTCTCGGTTTACTTAAATCGGCTCTGGGCGGTAGACACTCCGTCGCGAGTAGCAATGACCGCGCCGTGAATATCACCTTCCATTTCCCGCATTTTTTCTGCCAACGCTTTCATGCGTTTCATTAACTTGGTGCGGATCGCCTCACGATAGGTATCGCCCGCCATGCCAACCAGACCGCCATCTTCCATCGTTTTGGCAATTTTTTCCATTTCCCGCATAGTGTCCTCAATTTGATTGTGTGCGTTATGGAAAGCCTTTTGCATCGCTTCCATTGAGGAATAATTCATTCTTACATCAGGCATAATTGACCTCCATTTTCTATACTAGTTAATTTCTAGAGCTTGAAGATGCCGCTCGCTTCATCCTCAGCCTGCTTCATGATCCGTGAGATTTGCTGAGTAATTCGAGCGGCCTCCGACATGGCTTTTTCGAAACGCCTAAGCGATGGAATAACTTGATCATTCATCTCGCCATAGAATTTTTTAGCGCCCTCACCGATCCAGTCGCCGCCTTGCAAAGTATCCATGCGGGATTTTAAATTCTGATTCATCCTCTGCAGGGCGTCGGACTGGGCGCTAAATGTGTTTTGAATAACTTGGAGTTGATCATAATCACTGCGTACTTGAGGGGCTGCCATAGAAAGTCTCCTTTTTTGAATGAGATGATGGGATACAAACAGCGACTAACATCTTTGTTATTCTATATCCGTTTATGACGGGTTGCAATAGCTCCGGTACTGATTGTTCACTGTTGAAACCGAGATTCCGCGTAAAAAAGACTAAAAATGTCGTGCCTTGGCTACTTCCCTTACGCCTTGTAGGGAAGACTAGGTTTTCCCCATATCAATTCCGATAGCTACGCAGTTAAACAACACCCTCATCAGTTGCGAAAGTGTACAGTGGAACCCGTGATCGGAATCATCAAAGAAGTCTTGGG
>CAKKQG010000375.1:2161-4312 GCA_919901875.1 Anaerolineales bacterium | reverse complement strand
ACCCGGCATCTTTCGCGCTCACGTCATTCGCCACGATCAGCGACAATTTTTTCTTCAAAACTTTTTCGCGCGCATTGTCAATTAAATTTTGAGTCTCGGCAGCAAAACCGACGACGATCTTTGGCTTGCCAATTTTTTCTTTTTGCTCGGCAACGGCGGAGAGGATGTCTATAGTTTTAGTAAGTTGTAATTGGTAATTCGTAACTGCGCCACGTTTAATTTTTTGATCGGCAGAGGCTTCGGGTTTAAAGTCGGCAACCGCCGCCGCCATTATTAACACTTCGGCCTCGGCTGCCGCGCGCAAGACGGCATCACCCATTTGATCCGCGCTTCGCACATTGATCAGATTGACTCCGATGGGCGCGATCTGATTCGTCGGCGCGGTGATCAACGTCACATCCGCGCCGCGATCCAACGCCGCTTGCGCCAGTGCGAACCCTTGCTTGCCCGAAGAATGATTCGAGATGAAGCGCACGGGATCAATGTCTTCTTGCGTGCCGCCTGCCGTGACGACGACCTTTTTGTTTTTGAATACGCCGCCGCGACTCAATGTGTAGCGAATGTGACCCAACAACTCCGGCGGCTCAACCATGCGTCCTTTACCGCTGAGACCGCTCGCCATGCGACCTTCGGCGGGACCCACAAAAATAATTCCGCGCTCGCGCAAAATTTTTTCGTTGGCTTGCGTAGCAGGATGAGCATACATGCCACCATCCATCGCCGGAGCGATCAGGATCGGGCAACGGGCGGCGAGTGCGGTTACTGATAACAGATCATCGGCGAGACCGTTAGCGATCTTCGCCATCGTGTTCGCGGTGGCGGGAGCGATCACAAATAGATCAGCCGACTCGCCCAACCCAACATGAATCACATGCGCTTCATCGCCCCAAAGATCGGTGAACGCTTTACGACCCGTGACCGATTGAAACGTGAGGGGCGTGATGAATCGAGTCGCCGCTTCCGTCATGATCACATCCACGAGCGCGCCGGCTTGAGTCAGCTTGCTCGCCAGATCAACGGACTTGTAGGCGGCAATGCTGCCGGTAACGCCAAGTAGAATTTTTTTATCTGTTAGAGGAGACATAGAAATTTATGCTACACTTTATACATGGAATTTGAGTGGGACCCGAAAAAGGCTAAACAAAATCTGAAGAAGCATAAAACATCATTCGACGAAGCATCAACAGTCTTCAATGATGATTTGAGCATTACCTTCCCTGATCCTGATCATTCCGAAGATGAAGACCATTTGATCATTATCGGAATGTCGAAACAGAAACGATTATTGATGGTAGCACACACAGAACGCGGCGTGCGTATTCGCATTATCAGTGCGCGAGAATTGACTCGCACAGAAAGAAAAGATTATGAAGAAGAAATCCAAAGCAACCGTGAATGACGATCTCCGTCCTGAATATGCGAACTTGCGTCAACTGCTTAAGAATGGCGTGCGCGGTAAATATGTGGAACGCTACCGAGCAGGCACAAACTTGGTAATGTTAGAACCCGATGTCGCTAGTGTGTTTCCTACTGCCGAAGCAGTTAACGAAGCATTGCGCCTTGCTATTCAGATGGCAAAGCTTCAATCGCCACCTAAACGAAAAGCGATCAAGACGCTTTGATCGTTTTAGAAGTAGTTGCTCCTTGTCATTTGACCCCGCGCACTAACAACGCCAACCCGATCCCCACTTTCTCCACCGAGTCGAATTGTGTCAATCCAACTTCGGCAAACATCTCTTTCGCCCTCTCGACACTGATACGGTGATTCGCTTCGGCGTTCTTTGCCCAGTTAATAATTGAAACACGCGCCACCCCCTCCAGCCGATTTTCGTCCGCCTGTTGGGTCGCCGCCTCCACCGACATTTTTGGAGAAGGATTCAACATCGCCACGATGCCGCCATCACGAACCACGCGAGTCATCTCGCGCAATCCTATCATCGGGTCGTGAGTCAAAAACAAAACATTCGTGGCAAGCGCCACGTCAAAAGACGAATCGGCGAAACGCAAACAAGTCACGTCGCCCACTTCAAACTGCGCTTTGGATTCAACCGATAGATATTGAGCGCGTTCGATCATCAACGGGTCGGCGTCAATGCCGGTGACGGTGTGACCTTCGCGCACCAGATGTCGGGCTAACGCGCCCGGTCCGCA
>CAKKQG010000375.1:0-2061 GCA_919901875.1 Anaerolineales bacterium | reverse complement strand
TCATTGTTCATTGTTCATTGCATATATGATCCTCAACCCATCCAACGTCAACCACGGCGCGATGATCTGGATCACTTTTGTTTCTTTAGCGATCAACTCGGCGAGTCCGCCGGTGCCGATCACTTTCATCTCTTCACCCAACTCGGCGCGGAAGCGGGCAACCATCCCCTCCACCAATCCCACATAGCCATACAACAAACCGGATTGCATTGAGTGAACCGTGTTGCGCCCAATAGCAAACGGCGGGCGCACAAGATCGACTCGCGGCAACTTGGATGCTCGGTGAAACAACGCATCGGCGGCGATCCCGATCCCCGGCGCAATTGCCCCGCCGAGATAATCGCCGTTGGCGGCAATCGCATCAAAGGTGGTCGCCGTTCCAAAATCAACAACGCAAGCGGGCGCGCCATAAAGTTTGTAAACGGCGGCGGCATCCACGATGCGGTCGGCGCCCACTTGTTTGGGATCATCATACTTGATACGCACACCAGTCTTCACCCCCGTTTCGATCACCAGTGGCTCACGCTTTAAATAATTTTGGCAAGCCTGCACCCACACGCCCGTCAACGGCGGCACGACAGACGCCATCGCAATCGCCGTGATGTCGCTCACTTTAAGATTCGCGTTTTGCAGCAAACCGATCAACTGCAAACCGTATTCGTCGGGCATACGTTCATGCACGGTGGAGAGCCGCCAGCGCGCGCCAAGAATTTCGCCGTCGTAGATGCCGAGTGTGATGTTGGTGTTGCCAATGTCAATGGCTAATAGCATATCGCGTATGGCGTATCGCAAATCGCGTATTCCGTATTGCGTATCGAAACGGAATACGCAATACGGAATACGAAAAACGAATCACGGTAGAAGAAAATTATCAATCAACCTTGTCTTGCCGATCCGCGCCGCCATTGAGAGCAAAACGCCATTTTGAATCAGATTTAATTCGGCAAGCGTATCGGGGTCGGCGGCGGAAACGTATTCTTCGCGCGCCAGAGATTCTTTGGCGATGGCGGATGACATGATCGCCCGCAAGGTCTCGGCGTCGCGCTCACCTTTATCGAATGAGTCTTTGGCGGCTATGAGGGCACGATACAAAACTGTTGCCGCCTTTCGCTCGTCGGCGTTGAGGTAGGTGTTGCGGCTGCTCAGCGCCAAGCCATCGGCTTCGCGCACGGTAGGACACACGATCACTTCAAGCGGAAAATTCAAATCGCGCGCCATCTGTTTGATGACGATCACTTGCTGCGCGTCTTTCTGCCCGAAGTAAGCGCGGTCGGGTGTGAAGGCGTTAAACAATTTTGCGACCACGGTGGCAACGCCGCGAAAATGTCCGGGACGATGTTTGCCTTCGAGCGGCTGCGTCACATTTTCTACATTGACGTACGTTTGAAAATTTTGCGGATAAACCATTTCCGGAGTCGGCGTCCACACCACGTCCGCGCCCGCCGAGGATAAAAGTTGAAGGTCACGATCCAAGTTGCGCGGGTAGCGGCTCAAATCTTCATTGGGTCCGAATTGAGTCGGATTGACAAAGATGCTCACGCCGACATGATCATTTTCTTCTTTCGCCCGCTTCACCAAAGAAATATGACCCTCGTGCAAATAGCCCATCGTCGGCACAAGACCAAGAGTGCCAGTGAGGGCAAGTCTTGCTTTGCGGAGATCGTTTAAGTCCACGATAATTTTCATCACGAATGACTCGAATAGACGAATGGGACGAATATTTCTTAATTGACGATTCGTTGAGACTCAACACGCTTGCTACCGAAGTTGATTAGAATTCCAAGTCGTAAATTTGTTGATTTGAGATACGAGAGAGTCTTCTGTTTGAATAGATCATTCATATCCGAAACCGCTTTAAGTTCAAGAATAATTTTTCCATCCACTAAGAGATCGAGGCGGTACTTGCCAAGATTCTTTCCCTTATAAAACACGTCTATCGTCTTTTGTCTTTCAAAAGGTATGCCGCGCAATTCAAATTCATAAGCCATCGCTTCTTCGTAAATCTCTTCAGTGAAACCCGGTCCAAGTGTGTTATGAACTTCAAAAGCACATTCCATGATC
>CAKKQG010000374.1 GCA_919901875.1 Anaerolineales bacterium | reverse complement strand
TTCAACGCCACTTGCGGGTTGCGCGCGCCGAGCGCATCCACCAAATCCCAGATGATCGCTTCACCGGCTGAAGGCGTGAGTTGATTCACATCCTTCACTTCCACCGCGCGCGACCAATTTACATACGCCAGCAGCTTGTCAATTTCATTCGCCAACATGCGCGGCTCATCGCCGATGGCGGTTGCCAATGCCTCGGCGGCATCCCCTTTGAAATCGCCGCCGCTCGCCTTCGCCCGTTTGACGATCCACTGACTCATCGCCGCGCCCTGCGGCACATCACATTTGATGATCTGGGCTTTAATTTTGACGGCGGCTTTGAGCAAACGTGAAGCGGGGTTGATCGGTTTGGATTCGGTGAAGACTAGCTGCGTGGTGTCGAGTAAGAGATCAAAGTATGCGATTAAACCATCCACATAATCGCCAGTGGACGCCGACTCTGTTTCCTCACCCTCGTCGCTTTTTCCCGTTAAGCGAGTCAATAAACCGTTGACGAGGATTAAACGTTTGTCGCCGAGAAACGGCATGGCATCGCACACGCCGCGCAGTTCGGCGAGCGGAATACTTTTGCCGTCGAGTTCGCTGATGTTGAGCGACGCCATTGAAGGATCGCCCATCTCGTTTTTGAGATCGCGCACGCGTAAGGCAATGGCAAAGTCGTCGTCGCCGTGAAGGATGAGGAGGGGCATAGCGGTAGGCGCGATTTAAAATCGCGCTTACCCGCGCGTTTCAACGCGATGAGTGAGTGCGGGGAAGTCCGAAACTTTTTTGACGGAAACAATTTCCATATCGCCCATATCGCCCGAGGTGGTGACGTTTGCCTGCAACGACATGCCGACAGGTTGCGCCAAGATCAGTGAGCCTGTGATGAGGGCGAACACCAACGGAATGCGCGAGAGGCGGGCGCTGAAGCTGCGCGCGCCGAAGAAGCCCACAAAGGCGGCAAGCGCGGCAAAGGCGGCTGAGGTGACGAAGTTGGTTCCGCAGGTGGGATGAATTGCTAAATCACGTTCACCACTTTTCATCCGCGCCAG
>CAKKQG010000373.1 GCA_919901875.1 Anaerolineales bacterium | reverse complement strand
TAACAAAGGCGCAGTCAAGTCTGTTCGCAGGTTTCTTGAAGCGGCAGGAGTAAAACCATGATGGAATATAAAGGTTATATCGGTAAAGTTGAAATTGACGATGAAGCGGGCATTTTGTACGGGGAGGTTATCAATGTCCGTGATGTGATTACTTTTGAAGGCGCAAGCGTTGATGAAGTTCAAAAGGCATTTCGAGAATCGGTTGATGATTATCTTGATTTCTGCTCTCAACGCAATGAATCACCTGAAAAGCCGTTTTCGGGAAAGTTTGTTATTCGCTTGCCGGCCGAGTTACATCGCAAAGCCTATATTCAGGCAAAACTAAAAGACAAGAGCCTGAATGGTTGGGTTACAGAAGTTTTACAAACAGCGCTTAAAAACAAGTAGACATTATCGGAAACAGACAGGACTGTTGTAGTTAAAGTCCAATTTAAAAAAACCGACGCGGCTACTTACGCCGTGTCGGTTTTTTTTTAATTAATCGTCATCACTTAACCCGCAACGACTCTTCCGCCAACCAGCCAATCCCTTGCCACTTCTCGTTCTTCAGCGCCGTCACTTGCACTTGATACCACCACGCGCCGCTGCAATACTCGCTCTTTAACACCACTGCTTCGTCGCCGGAATTCGCCACGCCCGCCATGCCGCTAAAGCGCGAACCGCAGGCCGTAAATAAAATGGCGCTCGGCGTGTCGGACACCACCCGCACTTGCGCTCCCGTCACGAAACGGGCCGATGTCGGCGGGCGCGGATTGCTGGCGCACGCGCTTAAAAATAGCAGGCACAACACCATCACCCATCGCCACTGACAAATTTTATTTACGCACATAGATCGTTCCGACAATAGGGTCCACGGCGTTAAAGTTGCGAATCTTTTCTAACGTCGCCTTATCCACCACCTTGCCACGCGTCACCAACAACAGCCCTCGCCCGGTGTAGACGTCATCGGTGATCATCATCCCTTCCTGCAAACGGTCCGGCAACAAGGCGAGCGACGAATTATTATCCGAGGTCGAAGTCATTTCCAGATATTCGCCGAAGACCTTTACGACATTAGGGTCAAAGCGATGCCCCACGTTCCGTTGAATGTCCTCATAATCATGTCGTTCCTCGTACCAATCTATCACCGCGATAATGCGCGACCCTAACGGAATGTTGTCTCCGCTCAAACCGGCCGGATAGCCCGTGCCGTTATACCACTCGCGTTGATGATAGATGGTCTTCCCCACCCCCTCCAGTAATTTGATATTCGAAAGCAACGATTGTCCCAACATGGGGAACTCGCGGTACATCGCCGCTTCAGCCCGCGAAAACGAAAGCGGATTCTTTTTCAAAATCTCTTGAGGCAAGCTCACCTTGCCCAGATCATGCAGGGAGGCCGCCATTTGAATCTCCAACCGTTGAGCCTGCCCCAACCCCAGCCGCGCCGCAACCCAATCGCACCCCTCGCTGACGCGCATCGAATGTCCTTTCTGCCCGATGCCGTGCGCCTCCAACAAACCATGCAGCGTTTGCACCATCTGCACCAACGTCGTTTCGAGCGCGCGATTATTCGCTTCCACTTCCGCCGTGCGCTCTTGCACCTTCTGCTCCAGCAATTCATTCGAAGTGCGCAAGGCATTCGACTGCTGCACAATCAAAGCGCGCAAGCGGCGCTCATCTAACCCCAACTCGTAGCGCTGCAAAGCATTGCGAACCACCATTTTGAGTTCGTCATCATTCCACGGCTTGGTAATGTAATAGAAGATGTGCCCTTCGTTGATGGCATTGACCGCCACGCGCAAATCGTTTGAGGCCGCGAGCAACAAGCGAAAGGCATTCGGAAAATCCTGACGCACTCGTTTGAGGAACTCCGTGCCGGACATTCCGGGCAAGTTGTCGTCGCTGATCACCAACGATACGTCCTGCCCTGTCAGACCTTGTAACGCTTCCTCGGCGGAATGGGCGGTGATGACCTGATACCCATCTTGCCTAAAGATCGTCTCCAGCAATTGCCGGGTTTTCATCTCGTCGTCAACAATTAAAATCGTGTGTTGATGGGTCGCCAACGGAGCATTGGTGACCAATCTACCCGTCTTCGATTGAGCCGCGGCTTGGCGGCTCAAGACAAAGGGCGAGGTCTGTTTAATAGCCGGCAACGCTCCCGTCTTCACCCGCGTCGGGTCGGTTCTATTGCTATTAGGAGGAGGAGAGGAAATCATATATTAGGCAGCCACCTTCTGCAAAAGCGATTCGCGCAGGTGCGCCGTCCGCCGATTCGATTCTTCTAACGAGAGCGCCGCGGCGTGATTCTCTTGCCCAACCTGTTCGCAAAGTTCTTGGCGCAAAATACTCACGCTCTTCGGCGCGACAATCCCTAGCTTCACGCGCTCGCCTTCTACCGCCAAGACCGTGATCACAATCTCGTCGTGATTGATGTTCAAGGCTTCATTGACCTTGCGAGTCAGCACTAACATAACGGGGTCTCACTCAAAAGATGACGCGCCGAGTGATCCGGCTGAATGACCTGCCGCCCGCTGCCCGTCGTCAAGTTGATCATAATCGGGCCCAACAAATTGGCGGTCACTACCTGCCCCTCACCGCGCCGCGCCGAATTGACAATGACCACTGTCGCCAATTCCGCCGGGGTTGGATTCCCTAAAACTTTTTTATCCGACTCGGAGAGGTCAACGTGATAGAGCGGCAGGATATAGCGCGGATGCGTGACAATAAAAGTTAAATCCGCTTGATCTAGCGAATGTAAATACATCAGCGGCGCCAGATCATGCGGCGCTTCCAGCACAAACTCGCGCCACATCTCGCATCCAATCAACCCTTCAGCCAACGTCACCTTCAACTGAGAGTTTTCAACGACCAAGATATTGTTAACTGATGCCACTAATGTAGTGTCCATACTGACGGCTCCTTGTAATTGTTATTTCTTGACTGCTCAGCGTCATTGCGAGTGCTTCGCCAAGCAATGTCATCGCGCGACCGAGATTGCTTTCCGCTCCGCGAAGTGCGCTCGCAATGACGGGGTGGTTGAGTAGTCACGTTATTTCAAGTAATCAAACAGATTCGCCCGCGTCAACTTAGCGGCGGAATTAAGCGAGGCTTGATAGACCGCCTCTTGCTCACTGAGCCGCATCAGCACTTCGGGCATATTGGCATCTTCTGTGCGCGACAAAAACTCTTGCAAGCCCAACTGCACCCGTTCTATTTGAGAGCGCATATCCGTCAAACGTTGCTGCCGCGCGCCGATCTCAGCCAACGTGTCGCTGACGCCGCCGAACGCAGTTTGCAATGTGGCAATATCGGCGTTCACCAAGTTCACTTGATTGGCTTGCAAGTGATCGCGCAAATCTATTAACGATTGCAGCACATTGCTCGCCATCGAGCCGCTGCCAGAGACATTGATCGCCACCGTTTGCTGAGGGGCGATCTCCATCAACCGCGAGTTGGCATCGCCATTGTAGGTAAAGCTGGTCACTGGCGTGCCAGTAGTAGTGAACGGAATTGTGTTGAGGCGAAAGCCGGCAAACAAATAGGCTTCACGGTGGCGAGTGTTAAACTGCGTCAAGGCTTCGCTCAATAAACCATCTACTTGATTGCCTAATACCAGGCGTTCGTTTGCGCCGTTGGTGTCGGAGCCGCCGCGCGCCGCTGCCGTGAGGGCGCGGCGCATCACGTCAGACACATTCGTCAGCGCCGCTTCGGTTGCATTCAACCATTCTTTGCCAGCCGCGATGTTTTGCAAATAAGTTTCATTGGCATTGAGAGTCCCGCGCAAACTTGAGGCGCGTCCGGCTCCGGCGGGATCGTCCTGCGGGAGGCGAAGGCGTTTGCCGCTGGCGGCTTGCCCTTGCAGTTCTGTTAATCGCTCCAAGTTTTTTGCCGTGAGCGAGATCATCTCGTGGGTCATCAGTTGCTGAGTGACACGCATAACTCCTCCTGAGGTTGCCGGGCATTAAGGATAGCCACCGAATTTTGAATCGCGTAAATTCCGTCATCGGGAATACACATAAAAGCCTCGACGACTACCGGATCAAATTGCATTCCGCTTAACCGCGCAATCTCCTCGCGCGCTTCACGGACGGGTTTGCCTTTGCGATACACCCGATCCGACGTCATGGCGTCCAGCGTATCTGCCACCGCAAAAATCCGCGCTCCAAACGGAATCGCTTCACCTTTTAATTTGTGGGGGTATCCGCCGCCGTCAAAACGTTCATGATGATGAATCACAATGGAAGCCACAGCGTCGTCTAGAAAATCAATCCCGTGCAAAAGTTGCGCCCCGATCTCCGGGTGGCGGCGCATCAAACGCCACTCGTCCGAGTTGAGCGCCGACGGTTTGTGCAAGATCGAATCGGGAATGCCGATCTTGCCAACATCGTGCAATAACGCCCCTTGCCGAATGACGTCGAGCGCCTCGCCACGCAAGCCCAAGGTGCGGGCAATGGCGGTGGAATAATCGGTGACGCGCCGCGAATGACCCTCGGTTTCTTTATCGCGCAAATCGAGCGCCGCCGCCAAAGCCTCTAACGTGCCGTTATAGGCTTGCATCATCTCGCCCATCGCGCTTCCAATTTCACTCCCCTGATGTTGCAACAGAGCCTGCAATTCCAGAATCGTGGTCTGATGTTCTAAGATCATTTCTCGTCGTTCAATGGCTCGCTCCACTCGCAAGAGTAGATCATCCATGTTATAAGGTTTCGCCACATAATCCGAGGCGCCCAAGCGCATGGCTTCAACAGCGCGTTCCAACGTGCCGTTGCCGGAGATCACAATGACTGCCATATCGGGGCGCTCAGCTTCGGCCAGGACGCGCATCATCAATTCCACGCCGTCCATGTGAGGCATATAAATGTCAATCAACATCAACACAACGTCCTCAGATAACCGCGTCAACGCCGACTCGCCATCTATGGCGCTGAGGCAGTTGTAACCGGCTAATTCCAGCAAACGCGCCACAGAATTCCGGGCATCATCGTCGTCGTCCACCACCAACAATTTCCCGGTAAAACCTTCCTTAGCAGAATACGTCAGGCGCGATTGGCGCGGTGAAGATAATGTCATCATCGTCCCACAACTCCCATGCGATTAATAATAGTGTCAGCCATCTCATCGAAAGCCGTCAAGGCCCGCGCCGCCGCCTCGTACGCCCGTTGCGACTGCACCAAACGCGCCGCCTCTTCATCGAGTGAGACGCCGGCAACCGATTGTTTTTGCCGCGTCAGCGCGTCTTTCACGACAGTATGATTGATCGATTCAACTTTGGCGCGTTGCGCGTCAGTACCCAACTGAGCAACGGCATCTGCCAAGAAACTATTGAACGTGCGTGTGCCGCCACTCATTACCAGTGATTGAGAGAGTTGCGCGATGGCTAACGCTTGGCTGGCGTCGCCGGGCAAAGTCGCCGCAGCAGAGGCGGCGCCAACTTTGTTGGGGGCGTTTGCCACAACGGCGTTAACGGCAATATCGCGCGCCCCCGTTCCAATAAAGAAAGCATTGGAGGTGCCATCAAGTCCAACCGCAGTGGAATGGATCGCATTCACTTGCGCGATCAATCCTTGCGCCAGTGAGTCCAAATTTTGCATCTGCCTCACCACGTCCACATCGCGCGCGGCGCGCGCGCCCGCCAACGATCCGCTGCTGAGGCCGGCGTCGCTCCCGTCACTTTGCCAAATAATTTTGTGCATCGTAGGCGCGCCCATTGGATCGCTGAGCGGATTTTGAATGACGGCAGACAATGTTTGCGCTTGTCCGCCCGCCACCATAATATGCCCGCCGAGCGAGACGTAAGCATCGCCGTTGCCCGGCAAGTGAATGGTCACGCCTGACAGTTGGCTCATCTGATCTAATAAGACATCGCGTTGATCGAGTAAATCATTCGGTTCATCGCCCGCGCCGATGGCGCCGATGATTTGCGAATTGAGGCGAGCCACGGCTTGCGCTTTGTCGTTAAGTTGGTTGACCGCTGCGACCAGTTGTTGATCTTCCGATTCGCGCGCCGCATGAAGAGCGTTGTAGCGGTTTTGGATCATCTGGGTGAGACCCGTGCCGCTGTTGATGACAATTTGCCGTTGAGCTAAACTGGTGGGATCGCTGACAACGCCTTGCCAGGCCGACCAGAAAGCGTCGAGCCGGACTCCCAAACCAGTGGTGTCGGATTCGGGTAAGACAGCTTGCACTTGCCGTAAGGCGGCGGAGCGCTCATCCCATTCTGCGCTGGCAGAAAGTTCGGTTCGCAATCGAGTGTCGAAGAAATCTAACGTGAAGCGGCGAATGTTCGTAACCGAAACGCCCGCGCCTAACTGCAGTTCCATGCCGGGGCGGTTCATTGCTGGAGGCGTATAAGGGGCTGCCGGGCTGAGGATGGCTTCTTGGCGGCTATAGCCGGGGGTGTTGGCGTTGGCGATGTTGTGGTTGGTGATCAACTGCGCTTGCTGGTGTGCCAGTAAGGCGCGTAACGCTACGTTGAGACCGGAGAAAATTGTTGGCATAACCGCATCCTTGCGAATTTTAGATCTCCGAGTTCTTAAAGAACTCGGAGATCTTTGGAAGAAAGAACTCGGAGGTCTTCGGAAGTCACCCGTTCCATTCCATTAAATGAGTATCGTTGGCGCTGCGAAGACCGCGCAGGTCGTAGCTTTGCAGAGGTGTCAGCGATCGCGCCAGAAAATCTCGCAAAGCACTGTTGCGTTCCATCGCTACCCGCAGCAATGCTTGATTGCCTAAACTCGTGATGCGAGATTCATCTAAGCAGGCGCGGGCGCCGGCGCGCAACATGCGTAAATGTATAACAGTAGAGCGATCCACTTTAGTGAGAACCTGCTCCAACGTCGCGTCATCGTTTGTCACGTGCAACTCGCGTCCCCAGGCGCTAATGGCCGATTCACTTTCCGCCAAGGCGTGGACTAATTGATTCAGGCATTCCTCTTTTTCGATCACAATCGTTGCCAGCGTTTCGACCTCATCGGCTTGCAATGCTTCGCGCTCGCGCTCGACTAAAAAAGTGAGCGTTTGAGTTAAACGTAGTTCTGCTAACAACGATTGTTCGACGAGAGTGCATGTGGCAGTCATATCATTTCACCAAATCCAGCAAACGATTCGCTAACGATTTAAGATCAACTTGATACGTTCCGTTTTGTAAACTCTTTTTTGCGGCTTCTACTTTTTCGGCGCGAACCTCTGCCACGTCGTTGAGGGCGGCATGACTCTTATTTAACAAGCGCGCCCGCTCAGAGAGCGTGGCATGATCGGCGTTGCGTTTGGGCGTGGTGGCTGGCGCATTGGCGGGATCATTGGCGGCAGCCGCCGCAGAAGTTTGGGCGGGGTTGCTGACGCCGTTGAGGCGCGGGTCGGTTCCTGTTCCATTAATCTTTTCGATGGGCATAACCAAATCCTTCCACGATTAAAAAACGAAATAACATTGTTTAGGTTATCGGCTTGAAGAGACAAAACTTTAATTCTGCCAAAACGTTCACGCCGTATTTATTTCTGGACTTACGCGCCTTAATCACGAATGACTCGAATAAACGAATAACACGAATTTTTATTTTGTTTTATTCGTCAAATTCGGAACATTCGAGACATTCGTGATAAAAATTTCCGTGAACTGCTTAAGTCCAGTCATTTATCTAACGCGA
>CAKKQG010000372.1 GCA_919901875.1 Anaerolineales bacterium | reverse complement strand
TATTGCTCGGCTGAAATGGCGTTATAGATCGTCTCGATATTTTCTGGATCGCCAGTGAACGATTTTCCGTTGGTGCGGCCGGCGATGCTTGTCATTAAATTTTTGTCGGCTTCTTTGCCGTAAGCAATCGTGAATACTTTAACCCCGGTCACACTTTCGCCGCTGGGCAAACAGTTGAACATTTGATTCTGGGAATTCTTGCTCGCGGTGTCTTCACCATCGGACAGTAACACGATGCCGTAGAGCCGCTTCTCGCCTTTGGCTTCGTCGTCTTTTTGAATCTTGGTGAGATCGCTCGTGGCTTTGCACACCGCGTCGTAGAGCGGCGTGTTGCCGCTGGTGAAAACGCCGTTCAACGATGTCACTAATTTTTCGCCGACGTCTCCGGCGCGCCCACTGGTGCCGATGTTATAAATTCGATCTTGGCTAAAGCCGACGGCGTAGATTCGATCATCGGGATGCAGGCGTTGGACAAAAGAGACAGAACCTTTGATCGCCGCATTGATCTTATCGCCGGCCATACTGCCCGAGGTGTCAATCACCATCATGATCGTCGCCTTCTTTTTTGTTTTGATGAAAACATCTTTAACGGCTTCGGAGACTGCCGCCGTTGGGCTCTCTAATGCCGGCACACTGTCGCGAGTCACGCGCGGGTCGGTGCCTTTATCAAGCGTGAGCGGATCGCGCAGTGGGGTGTTTGGATTGACCGGACGCAAATAATTGGTGATCGCCAACTCTTGTTGTTCGGGGGCGAGAATGAAGTCGCGGAATTTTTCGGCGGCTTGCCTTTGTTCATCGCTTACCCAATTGGCATCGAGAATGCAATACGGTTGCTCACTCCAATATGTTCCTTTAGAGGGGAAGATGAATACGAGAGGGAAGCGCATCGTCTTGGCATACTCGGCGTTGGTCTTGAGCGCTTCGGCTTCGCTGCTGGTCACGGCGTGCAGATAATCGGGTCCGCGCTGCGCCAAAATTTGCATCAAGGTGCGATTCTGTAAACCGTAGTGATAGGTGTTAAGTTCAACGCTGGTGAAGGCGGCGACATTTTTATCGGAATAAACTTGCTGCGCCGTAAGACCGCTCGTCTTGCCCTCAACCGAATAGGCAAGCGCGGTCATCATCAACAACCCAACGTTGGAGTAGGTGGGATGTGTGTGTCCAAATTTAAATTGTCCCCACTCGGGATGACCGACACTCGCCCATCCTTTTGGATTCGCCGAGAGTGTCACGATGTCGTTCCAGCTGATCGGTTTATCGGGCCAGCCCAACGCTTCTGCCATCGGTCGCCACATGGTGAAGCCGATGGGGGCGTAAACGGTGGGGGCGCAGGGTTGCGAGATCAAAGGTCGCCCGGTGCGATCTTTCCAGGCGACGTTGGCCGAATCAATCCAGCTGCCATCGCCCGGACTCCACACCGTCGGTTGACTCTTTCCATCTAAGATCGCTTGTTGTGATCCGCCTGAGGTGACGTGTTTGACGGTGACGTTGATGATGTTGTCGCTAGATGTCGTGACTTGTGCTTGATTAAATTTGGCGACGGCGGCGTTCATCCAATCTTCTTTTGTGTTGGACGAGGAAATTTCGATGGCGACAGTCCCGGCAAAAAAGTTCGGGATGCGAATCGATCCGAAGAGGTTGCCGATGTTGCTTGCCTGTGCGCCCAGCCAATCGCGCAAGGGGGCAGGGGCAATCGCGCGCACCGGCGGCGACACGAGCGCGCCGATGAAGACTCCGACGCTGATCAGTGTGTAAAGGGTGAAGAGGAGGCGATTGAGGCGTGGTGTGTTCATGTCGAACATTATAGATCAACTGTTGCAGTCGCATCGCTCCTTTTATTTGCTGTTATGATAACCCTTGCCAATAGGTGGAGAAATGTTTGGGATGAGAAAAAAGTTGACTGCGGATTAGAGTGAATCTCTCTCCGTCCTCTTGAGGCGAGTAATTACCAAAAAGTTAACGAATGATTTGGCAACCTTAATCACATTCTTGTTTATACTGTTGGGCAACTAAGGCATCCTCATAATGATCAAAAAACTTTTCATCCTCTTTGCTCTCTTCATTCCTGCTTACGGTCTTATCTTTTTTAAATTGCAGCCGCAAGCCGACCTCAACGTAAGCGTGCCGCTCCTTCATTTTTACATCGTCACCTTCACCACTTTCTCCGCGGCAGTCATTTCACTTTTGCTGGTCTCCTCACTCGGCGCAGACGCACGCCCGCGCCATATTTTAGCGGCGGCAGCGTTTGGCGTGATCGGCAGCATCTTCTTCTCACACGGACTCGCCACACCCAACGCGCTCATCGCTCACGCTCATCCGGCAGTGTCGTGGTCGGCGTGGCTCACTTTGTTTGGCGGCGGTTTGTTATTTGCCATTGCCGGGTTAGATGGCGCGAATGGATTGCCGCGTTGGATCTCAATGCGTGTGGTGATCTACTGCGCCGTGGGCGGCGTGCTGATCTACTCCGGGGTCGCCGCCTTTGCCCCTCAACTTTTAGATTTAATTGAAACAAGTTTCGTCGCCCCTTGGCATCGCACGGCGATCTTTTGGATCTCACTTCTGCTGTGGCTCTTCGCCGCGTTCCGTTTGTGGCGCTTATGGCTCGTCTCGCGCAATCGCGTAGACGGCGTGTTAGCCTTTGTCGCGTTCTGGTTGGCGATTGCTACAGTCAGTATGCACCAATTTCCTGTATCGAATTTAAGTTGGTGGCTGTATCACATCACACTGCTCGTCAGTTTTCTGATCGCCACCTACGTCTTGGTGATCGAATACGAACAGATTCGCCAGTTCCGATTAGCCCGTTACTACCTTGCCGCCTCGTTGATCCTCACTGCACTGCTTGCGCTTGCCGCCTCTGCCCTCTTCACCCAATTCGCCTACAACACCCTAGTCTCCGAGATTCAAACCACCTCGACCAACATCGCTCAAAACTTGGGGAGTAGTATAACCAGTGACATGGCAGATGTTTCTACGGCGGAACATGTGCGCCAACTTAGCAGCCGCTCCGGCTCAAAGCGATTGCTCAGTATACGCATGACCGGATTGCCTCTGCACAGTATAGTGATCTATGGCAGTGATGGCGTGGCATCGCAGAGTTCCATCTCAGAATTAGTCGGCGTTAAGACGGATGATCGATCTGCGTTTGAACAAGCACTGAACGGCAAAGCGGCTGTCGTCATTCGGGAACCTAACCCCGGAGCCGCAACTGGTTACGGACCGAGTGGCAGCGTCTCCGTTGTTGCAACGTACGTCCCGCTTCACCCCGGCGGCAAAATGGAAGGCGAGACCATTGGCGTGTTGACCACTTTGCAAGAAGTCCCGACTCTTAACGCTTCGATCATCACGGCGCGAGTCACGGGCTTGGTCATCGCCGCCTTGAGCATGGGCTTGTTGTTCGTCGCCTTGTTGTCTGTGGTGGGTCGCGCTGATCGCATCATCACCCTTCGCACCGATGAACTGCGAAAACTCTCGGCGCAGCTCAAAACATATTCCGAATGGTTCTTCGGCAAAGATTTATTGGAGAAAGTTTTAGCCGACTCGAATGTGTTGAGTTTGGCGCGGCGCGAGCGCACGGTGATGTTCATGGACATTCGCGGTTTCACTGCCTGGAGCGAATCGCGCTCGCCGGAAGAGGTCGTGGGTATGCTCAATCGTTATTACCACGCCAGCGAGATGCTCTTTAAGCAACATGGCGCAATCAAATTTAAATTCTCCGCTGACGAAGCCATGGCGGTCTTTGCTCGCGCCGATCAAGCGACTATCGCCGCGCTAGACTTGCGTGACTCGGTGAAGTCTATGCTGAAAGATCATGATCTGGGCGCGGGCATTGGCTTGCACACCGGTCCTCTCGTCGAAGGCTTGCTCGGAAGCGATGAAGCGAAATTCTACGATGTGATCGGCGACACGGTGAACACGGCGAAGCGCATTGAAGGCAACGCCACGCGCGCCGAAGTGTTAGCCTCTGACGACACTTGCAAAGCGTTGGACTCGAAATTTGCTATTGGACAGGCGCGGCAAGTGGCGGCGAAAGGCAAAGGCGAACTGACCGTGCATCCGTTGGAGAGAAAAAGTTGAGGCGTAATTAACTGCGCCAGACTTACGCAGTTCACAGAAATTTTTATCACGAATCCCACTACGCTACGCTTCGGGGACTGTGTGTCACGAATGTTCCGAATTTTGCGAATAGAACAAAAGAAAAATTCGTGTTATTCGCTTATTCGAGTCATTCGTGATTAAAGTGCGTAAGTCCAGCTGTGAATGAAGGAGTCGCAACTTGGCGGCTCTTTTCTTTTTATATGAATCGATTGGCACATTTACTTCGCACAGTTGCACCGTCACTGCTCGTCGTTGCTATTCCATTGGCGATGGACGCCGGTATGACCACGCGCATTTTCGCCATCCCAAAG
>CAKKQG010000371.1 GCA_919901875.1 Anaerolineales bacterium | reverse complement strand
CGCATCCATCTCCTCTAACGTCATCGCCTTCAACTCTCTCCCCTGCTCTTTCGCCTTCGCTTCGATGTAGCCAAAGCGTTTGGCAAATTTCTCGCACGTCTCACGCAATGCCGACTCGGCATCTACTTTGTGCCAACGGGCGAAGTTGACCAAGACAAACAACAGATCACCAATTTCTCCAAACCGTTCTTCATCGTTCTCCGCTTTTTGAATCTCGATAATCTCTTCGCGCACTTTATCTAACACGCCACTCAAATCTTTCCAATCAAAACCAACTCGCGCCGCGCGCTCTTGATAGGTTTGCGAGAGAGCCAGCGCGGGCAAGATGGCGGGAACGCCAGAGAGCAAACCGTTTCTCTTTTTCTCCGGTTTGTTATCGCGCTCTGCCGCTTTTAACTTCTCCCAATTCTTGATCACCGCGTCGGCGTCTTTCAATTTCAGATCTCCGAACACATGCGGATGCCGCCGAATCAATTTATCGTTGATATCGCCGATCACATCCTTCATGCGGAACTCGCCATCGTCAACGGCGATTTGCGTTTGCAAAACAACTTGTAATAAAAGATCGCCTAACTCTTCGCGCAACATTTCGGGGTCATCGGCGTCAATTGCCGCGAGCGCTTCATAAGTTTCCTCAAGCAAGTTGGTGCGAAGTGTTTGATGCGTCTGTTCACGATCCCATGGGCAGCCATCGGGCGCGCGTAGGCGAGCAATGGTGTTTTGGAAAGACTCAAACGACCCGGCGCGATCAATGGCAGGGATGTAGAGAGATGTGAGATGAGCGATGTGAGGAGAGCGATCTATTTCGTAGAGAGGCAACCACTCTACTTTTTCTTCGGGGGTGCCGACTCCGTGCGCGAGCGCAACTTGATGATCATCTTCATACTGATTCATCAGCGTCAGCTTAACATCGGTGGCGAGCGATGCACTATACAGTTGAGCGATGAGCGCGGGAGAGTCGGGCGAAAACGAAGGATGGTTGCGCGTGGCGAGATCGAGGGCGTCGGTGACGGAAAGGTTGGGTAAGGCATCCACGTTCAAGGCTAAGAGAGTCGGCTCCACAAAGCTGAGTCCGCCGATGATTCGGATCGGGATGGTGAGATCGGCGGCGCGTCCGCGAATCTGTTCCACCGTAGATTCGCCGACAGCGGGATGACCGGGCACGCAGTAGAGGACGTCACCCTTTGAACCAAGTTCGATCACCTGATCCACAATCTGTTTATAAACATCCTCAAACTTTTCAGTTGTTTCGTAAATGGAATCGAAAGAGTTAATCTTTAGGGTTGGCGGCAGCCCCTGAAGAGTCGGGTGGCGGGAAGTGCGCGCCCAAATTTCAGAGGCAGTCGCTAAAACATCCCACGCCTCGCGCGTGAGTTGATCCGCTAGAGCAGGTCCGAGTCCGAGAATGGTGATCATGGCGCGAATTATACGCGAGGGCGCATATCGTCTATAATTTGTAGCGAGGAAAATGTTATGCGACAAATAAACGTTGACATCAAAAAAGCGGGCAAACAATTGGCGACGCTCATTAGCGATGTTGCTCGCGGCAAAGAGATCGTATTTACAAAAGGCGATGCGCCTGTAGCCAAGTTGATCTCCTTTCATCCCAAAAAGCGGCGACTAAAATCACATCGTGTTTTTGGCGGCGCGAAGCATCTTATTTTGAGCATCGCACCTGATTTTGATGCGCCACTTCCGGACTTTGCCGAGTATATGAAATGAGAGCTTTGCTCGACACGCATAGTTTCTTGTGGTTTATCGCTGGCGATGAAAAATTGAGTGAACACGCCAAACTGCTCATCGAGGATGAAGAGACTGAGTTGTTGATGAGCATTGCCAGCGTTTGGGAGATGGCGATCAAAACCAGCTTAGGCAAACTCACATTGGCACAGCCATTTGATGAACTTCCAACGCACATTGAGCAAAACAAAATAAAAATTCTCCCCATCAAAGTAGAGCACACCATTCTTGTTGCCAAGTTGCCGTTTCATCACCGCGATCCATTTGATCGATTGATCATCGCGCAAGCTCTGGTTGAACATTTGCCAATCATCGGCATAGATGCAATGTTTGATGCTTACGGCATTAAACGGTTGTGGTAATCCCCTCTTACAATCTAAACCATTGCATACAGGAGAGCCTTCAATGAAACTTCCCTTTAGTGGTCGCGTATTGATTCTTGGATGTGGTTCGGTCTCGCAATGTATCCAGCCGCTCGTCCTCAAACATTTCGAGATGGACTTTAAGAAGTTGACGATCATGGACTTCGCCGACATGCGTCACACCATCCCCGACACGTTGGCAAGTGGAGCGCAATATGTTCAAGACAAGGTGACGCAAGAAAATTTGCCGACTCTGTTGGGTAAGTATGTTGGTTCAGGCGATCTGTTGATCGATCTGGCGTGGAACATTGACTGCATTGATATTGTGCAGTGGTGCAACGATCACAACGTGATCTACATCAACACATCCGTCGAGTTGTGGGATCCGTACGAAGGCGCAGAAGATCGAATGCCGGTTGAGCGCACGTTGTATGTGCGGCATTTGGCACTTCGCAAAGCGGCGCGCGAACGCAAGTGGAATGTGACGGCTGTGGTCGAACACGGCGCGAACCCGGGTCTGGTGAGTCATTGGACGAAGGTTGCGCTGCGCGATATTTC
>CAKKQG010000370.1 GCA_919901875.1 Anaerolineales bacterium | reverse complement strand
TGTTCATTTAAGTCAACAAGCATCACTCGATCAAAAAGTGGGATCACCCAGCGTGTGCCGGGTTCAAGTTCGCGCAACAAACGCCCAAAGCGAAAGACCACGCCACGCGAGCCGTCTGGAATCTTTCGCAATGAGGTGAGCATGAACAACATGCCCAACACGGTAACGCCCAATAACAGCGCGATATAATGTGCGCCGCTCATCCACTCACCGTCAATAAAATTTGATTCTGTTCCACGGTGTCGCCGCCTTTTGCCTTGAGGCGTGATATTGTTCCGTCGCGCGGCGACTTCAATTCATTCTGCATCTTCATCGATTCGAGAATCACCAAGATGTCACCCTTCTTCACTACCTGCCCTTCGCTCACTGTGATAACGACGATGAGACCGGGCATGGGCGACTTAAGATGAAAGTCTCCGCTTTGGGCGACGGCGCCACCGGCAGATTTTGCCAATCGCACTGCCCGTTCATCTTCCACTTTTACATCGTATAGATCGCCGCGCAGCAATACCCGCCAGCCTTCATCACCTTGATCGACAAACGCCTCAAACGATTGATTGTTGATCAACAACGAATACAACGGCTGACCGCTGACCGCTTCCAGATCAACCGGATAAGGGACGCCGTCCACGATCACTTGTTGATCGTCGTTGATCTCAATGGTGTATGTTTTCTCGCCAATCGTCGTCAGATATTTCATCGGTGCATCCTTTCGTAACGACCGACCCACTTCCAGTTGCTGGTGTCACGCGCGCCGCGTTGAACGATCTGCGCCGCATGTTGAGTCTGATGATGCGCCACCAGCGTCGCCAAGATCGCCGCGATGTCGGGATGCTTGGGCGATTCTTCTCCAATGTGGAATCGTTCTTCGAGGAAGCGCGTATCGAATTGTCCTGCCATGAAGCGATGCGAGTCTAAAAGATTTTGATGGAAAGGGATGTTGGTCTTCACGCCGACAATTTTGTATTCTTCCAACGCGCGGCGCATCCGCAGAATCGCTTCGCCGCGAGTCTCGCCCCAACAGATCACTTTGGAAATCATCGAGTCGTAATAACGCGGGATGGTGTAGCCCGAATAGACGCACGTATCCACGCGCACGCCGGGTCCGGATGGAAGAATGGAGGCGCTCACCGTTCCCGTTGACGGCATAAAGTTGTTGTAGGGGTCTTCAGCGTTGACACGACATTCAATCGCCCAACCGTTTAATTTAATTTCGTGCTGCTCACGACTCAACTTGCGCCCACGCGCGATACGGATTTGTTCTTTGACAATATCCATGCCTGTCACCAGTTCGGTAACAGGATGTTCGACTTGCAAGCGCGTGTTCATCTCAAGGAAGTAAAAATTTTTTTCTTTGTCCACCAAAAATTCAATCGTGCCGGCGTTGATATAGCCAACGGCGGCGGCGGCTTTGCAGGCTACATCGCCCATGCGTTTTCGCAAATCTTCATCGTCATCCACAAACGGCGACGGCGCTTCTTCCAATAATTTTTGGTGGCGGCGTTGAATCGAACACTCGCGCTCGCCAAGATAGATCACGTTGCCTTGTGTATCCGCCATGATCTGAATCTCAATATGCCGCGCGCCCGTCACTAACTTTTCGAGATAGACGTTGCCATCGCCGAATGCCGATTCGGCTTCACGACGGGCAGAGGCTAAGGCATTCGGCAGATCTTCGGGATTGAAAACCTCACGCATCCCTTTGCCGCCGCCACCGGCAGTCGCCTTGATCAATAATGGGAATCCGATCTGCGGCGCAACGGCGATGATCTCGTCATCGCTCAGTCCGCCTTCGCCTTCGGTGCCCGGAACAATAAGGACTCCGGCTTTTGTCACCGTTGCTCGCGCCACCGCTTTATCGCCCATCGCCGCAATCGAAGATGGTTTGGGTCCAATGAATGTGATTCCAGAGTCGGCGCACGCTTGGGCAAAATCTTCGCGCTCGGCGAGAAAGCCATAACCGGGATGAATAGCATCCGCGCCCGACTTCCGCGCTACGTCAATGATCGTGTCAATCTTCAAATAAGATTCGCGCGCGGGCGGTGCGCCGATCAAATACGCTTCATCGGCGTTGCGGACATGCATCGCGTTACGATCCGCTTCGGAGTACACGGCAACAGTGGGTATGCCGAGTTCGCGACAAGCGCGGATAATTCGCACGGCGATCTCGCCACGATTGGCGATTAAAACTTTGGTGACGTTGGACATTTATGATAGACTCTCTTTCACTCAAGGAGTTATGCTATGACAATTGTAACTACTCCGACTACTTCTCCACCTTCGCGGAATTGGCCGCCCGAACAAAGTGAGTGGACTTACGAAGACTGGTTGCGCTTGCCTGATGACAACTTCCGCTACGAAGTGCTAAATGGAGAACTGTTTATGGCTCCACCCCCCGCGATTCAACATCAAACTACTTCCGGCGCGTTGTTTGCCATGATGTGGCTTCACGCCAAACAAAATGATCTTGGCACAGTTCTTGAAGCGCCCGTCGGCGTGAAGCTGCCAAACCAACCTGTGCCCGTTCAACCCGATATCGTATTCATTCGCAAAGAACGACACGCCATCATCGGCAAAGAAAACGTCGAAGGTGCGCCCGATCTGATCGTGGAGATTCTCTCAC
Organism: Anaerolineales bacterium; assembly: GCA_919901875.1. GTDB lineage: Bacteria > Chloroflexota > Anaerolineae > Anaerolineales > VGOW01 > VGOW01. Next base: position 240 of record CAKKQG010000370.1, on the reverse strand, counting down.
CCAGCAACTGGACATTTGACCGTAAGCAAAAATTCCAAGCGTATCGTGAGGCTGGCGTGAACGAATACTGGATCGTGGACTACCGCAAAAAAACAGTCGAGGTCTTTCTGCTGGAATCAGGTTCATACACGCTTCTGGGTCAGTATGGCGTTGGCGAGTCTGTCACATCTACTTCACTCGCCAGCTTCACGATCACGGTAGAGGCTCTGTTCTCATCCTGACTTTGATGGCGTTTGATTT
>CAKKQG010000369.1 GCA_919901875.1 Anaerolineales bacterium | reverse complement strand
GAGCCCGCGCAATCGTGATCACCTTATCTTCAAGCGGTTGTCGCAGAGTGTCTAGTGGCGTGTTCGATAAGTAATTTAACATAGTCACGCTGATTTTTTCTCAGCCCAATTATGGAGGTCGCGACGAGTCCATGACCAGTTAATGGGTTGAGCCCATAAGCGATTGTATTCCGGCGCACTGTTATACAAATGATCAATAAGGTGTTGACGACTTTTCCAGTTGCCGCGTTGCAAATAACGCACGTCAAAACTTTTCAACAAAATTTCAGCTTGATTGAGCCAAGAAGCATGCGCTGGCGTAGACAAAATTTTCAGCCATGAACCATAACGAGATTTCAAAAACGATGCGGTGGCGACTGACGTATGACTGGGACCTCCGTCCCAAATAAGGTGAACTCGTCGAAAAGAGTAAAAAGGTTGCAACAAAGCTGGCAGAGCTTTGCAAAGATGTTCGCTGTCATTTTTTTCCAAACAACAACTTCGCATTTTTCCATTGTAAATGTTAAGCAGGACAAGAAAGTTGACAACGCCATGCCGTTCATATTCAAACTCTTGACGCTCAATTTGTCCAGACCGCATGAGTTGTGTGGGATGCGTTCGCTGTAGGGCTTGAATATTTGGCTTCTCATCCAACGCCAAAGCGATTTCGTTTTGCGCCTTGAGCGCTTCGGTCCTCTCATATACGTACAAAATGCGACTTGCCCGCTGAAGGAAGTCCGCATTCACTGTAGGCGTAATCCAATATCGGTTGCGATGAGGTTGCAAGTCCGCGTTTTGCAGAATCAGCGACACCGTTGAATGAGCAATATGAGATACCAACCCGCGTTGCATGGCAATCTCAGCCAAACTTCGAGTAGACCAATGCGTCATTTCCAGACCGACGCCAGACGGCTCACTACAAGCCAAGCGCTCAACGGATACTCTTTCCAAAGCAGAGATGTCGCGCGGACGACCAGAACGAAACGAGTCATGGATGGCATCCAATCCTATCGTTTCGTATCGGCGACACAGATACCAAATACCAATGCGTGTCATTCCAACTTGTTGGCAAAGTTCGCTGACTACTGTTTTAGGATTTTTCATCGCTAACAAAACCTGTCCTCGTCGAACTAGGCGTTGCTCGGTTCGTCCATCGCCAAGTAATCGTTGAATCTCTCGCTGATCAACACGAGGCAGTTTGATGGTTTTTGGTTTGCGTCTTCTCATACATAACTCCTTAGAAGAATTTGTATGGGAAGTATACGGTTTATTAATGTGCAACGACTATGTTAAATTACTTATCAAACACACCACTAGTTTGTCGGAGAGAGAGAGCTCTTTGCTCCTAAAGTTCGATAGCGCAAGCGGTTTCTCACTCGCCTTGTAAGTTTTTGTTGTTTTGATTCGCTCCGCTAA
>CAKKQG010000368.1 GCA_919901875.1 Anaerolineales bacterium | reverse complement strand
TTGATCAGTTCATCCAGTTCGTGGCGAATTTTATTTAATTCGCGCGCGGTGTTAGAAAGTTCGGCGCGTTGCGCTTCAAGAGCGGCATAACGATCCAACAAAAATAAATGCTCACGCACGCGCAACAGCGAGAGGTGTTCCGACTGACCATGAATGTCAATGAGCTGTTGACCGACCTCTTTTAGAATCGCCAAGCTCACCGTGCGCCCGTTCACGCGGCAAATGTTGCGCCCTTCACGTCTGATCTCGCGGGTGATGGTGATCGAGTTCGGATCATCATCGGCTTGTAGTGACTCACGCTCCAAGATCGGATCAATGGCAGCGCGCATTTCCTCATTGAGAGAGAACACTCCCTCCAAATGCGCCGCTTCGGTGTCGGCGCGCACCATGCTCGCCTCACTTCGTCCGCCGAGGATCAGGCTGACGGCGTCAATGATGATCGATTTGCCCGCGCCCGTCTCGCCGGTGAGGACGTTGAATCCGCGCGCGAAGCTGAGAGTCAGTTGATCAATGATCGCAAAATTTTGGATGGAGAGTTCAGTCAGCATGGCTTATCCGATTCGAATTCCTCTCAACCGATAGTATAGCGTGCTGGCACATAAAGCGATATAACCCACCGTCCAACCGAGTGTGATCAAGGCGCTGAAACTCCACCCACCTTCAGGGTCGAGCAGAGAGAAGAGCAAGGTGACGCCGTAGATAAGGCACAACACCGCGCCACTTAGCACCACGCCGCCTACGGCGACCCACGGCAGATATTTGCCGCGCCGCCCTTTCAACACGCGGAAGATCACTTCGGCGATGACGCCGCCCGCCATCGGGGCAAGAAAAATAACGAACCAACTCAATCGCGGCACGATCAATCCGCCCAAGAAGGTAAGCACGGCGGCAATGACTGCGGCGATGACATAGTCATATCCTGTAGCGGTTTCAAAAATTTGCTGTTGTTGATTCACACATTCCGGACAGCGATAGCCGATGGCGGTTCGCCGCGCGCACTTAACGCAAATATATTTGCCGCACTTGTTGCAGCGCAAACTCGTCTCCCGCTCCGGATGATTCGCGCAAAAAGTTTTTTCTTCGATTGTTTCTGTTGTCATATATCCCTATTAGGTTTTCATTGGACTTGCACAATACAAAACGATACCATCACGAATGACTCGAATGAGCGAATGGCACGAATGTTTTTCGTTGTGCTATTCGTTAAATTCGTATATTCGTGACATTCGTGATTAAAGCGCGTAAGTCCTATTTAAGATTTAAATTGCCAAGCGAGTTGCGTTTACTTAAAATCCATCACGCATCACTTATCACTTTGCTTTATCTGCCGTCGGGTTATTTGCCATCCGCTCCGCCAACGATTTGTAAAAATATGCCGGGGGCTGCATCCGCACAAAACGCGCCGTGTGGCGGCTGGTCTGGATTCGCACCAAGTCGCCATCTTGCAATAACGTACTCATCTGTCCGTCGGCGCTGATGACCGCTTGATGTTCGGTGCGCACCGTGATCTCGATCACCATATCGGGCAGCAGCACCACCGGACGATCCGGTGAAAGGTGAGCGGCGAGTGGGACGATGATAATGTTGCGCGCGGTTGGCGGCATCACCGGTCCACCGGCGGCCATGGCGTACGCCGTCGAACCTGTTGGCGTGGCGATGATCAATCCATCGGCAACATAGTTGGCAAGCGGATCATTATCTACCATTGTATGCAAACGGATAGGGCGCACCACTGTGCCGCGCGCCACCACCACTTCATTCAACACCTCAAAGCTGCCCAGCGTTGAGCCGCCACGGCTGTAAGAGGCGTGCAGCATCAAACGTTCTTCAATACGAAAATCGCCGCGCAAAATTCGTTCGACAACATCGCGCCACTCGTCGGGTTGCACATCCACAATAAAACCGAGCCGACCCAAATTAATTCCCAACACCGGTTGACTCTTAAACGCGCCGATGCGCCCGACGCGCAGCATGGTGCCGTCGCCGCCCAACGAGATCAACATATCGGCTTCGCCGGCGCGCGCCCGTTTGGCTTCGTCGTCAATCGAACTGTATTCGGCGGACGCGCCGTGATCGTTGATGAACGCCGCGATCTCCTGTGCCAGCCCTAACGACTCGCGCACATTGGGATGATAAAAGATCACAAATTTTTTTGGCGAGAGATAACTCATGGCACGAATTATAACTTGACTTATTTCCTTTCGCGCTTAAACTTACCGCCTTCATGGTTTCCAAAGAATTCTTCAGTAAGATCACTGCACACCAATGGCTCGTCTTGGGAATACTTGTATTTGCCAACGCCGCAATTTTGATCCTGTTGGCGATCATTGCGCTCTCTCAATTTCGATTCGATTCGAGATGGGTTCAACGTTTGCCTGAGGCAGAAAAAGTGATCGTGCAAGTGATTACGGCGACGCCGACTCGGACACCCCCGCTCGCCGCCACGCGCAAACCGACTCTGATTCTAACTTCGACTCGCACCCCCGCGCCTGCTACGGCGACGCAGTTTGGAGTGCCGACTCTTGTTTTTGAACCATTGAACACGCCCATACCGTTGACTCCGTCGCGCACACCCACTTCGGCAGCGATGCCCACGCTGCCGCCTCAAGCGCGTCTGTGGAACGTCGTCGGCTTCCCACAAGCGTTGCCATTAAGTTGCGAAGCGCACATCGCCGTTGTCTTGGCGAGTCATTATGGCGTAGCCATCAACGAGATCGAATTTTTCAAACGTCTGCCCACATCTGATAATCCCGAAGCCGGATTCGTCGGCGATGTGTATGGCTCGTGGGGGCAGATACCGCCCGATGCATATGGCATCTATGCCGAACCTGTCGCCGCATTAATGCGCCAATACAATGTGCCAGCCACCGCCTGGAAAGGACTCACGTTAGACGATCTTCGATCAGAGATCGCTGCCGGACGCCCGGTGGCAATATGGGTTACCGGACACACCGCGCCCGGCGAACCGCTTGAATACATCACGCCTGCCGGAGATAAAGTGATCGTTGCTCGTTATGAACATACGGTAGTCGTCATCGGTTACACGCAAGACAGCTTTCTGATCCTCGATGGCGACGATACGTATTACCGTAGCATTGAACAATTCACCAAATCGTGGGGCGTGTTGGGCAACATGGCAATACTGCGCGGGCGGTAAAGACGCGACATGTCGCGTCTCTACCTTGATACTTCTTACCTCGCGTGTTACAATCTCGCCCGCTTACGCCCTCGTAGCTCAGTGGATAGAGCATTTGGTTGCGGACCAAAGGGCCCGGCGTTCGAGTCGCCGCGAGGGCGCACAGTAAGACCAGTGGAGTCTTTCTCTACTGGTCTTTTCTTTTAACATAAGTAATTACGAAATGCCTGTGTTAGAATCTTTTTCACAGAGGATACTCAATGACTCAGGGAAGGCAGTGGGCGGTAGTCATCACGTTATTGTTAACAGGCGTTGCGGTGATATTATTTTTGTGGTGGATCGACTCCGAACCATCCGAACTGCCGCCGCCGTTTGTGTTTCAGCGCGCGCCGACTTCTGTCGGGCGACGCCCAACGCCTCTGCCTCTTGCCGATCAACCGAACATCACCATTGCCTCTAAATCCTACCGTCATCCGTCGGGGACGTTCAGCGTAAAGCATCCTGATGGATGGCAAACGGATGAAGCAGAAGACGCCGTGCTGTTCACTGCCCCCGATGACTCGGCGCAGTACAGCGTGTCATTTCGCAAGGCGGCAGCCACAGGATCAACGGATTTGAACAACATCGTCCGTGGATATGTGCAATCAGGGTGGGGCGATCTTCCAAAGTTCAAACTGGAGAAGGTGGAAGCAAACACGAGTGGCAACAAATCCTTTGCGACGTTTAGTTTTGAACAAGTTGCCTTGCCCGAAAAGATCGTCATTCGCATGATCGGGCAAGCCCTTCTGCAAAGGCAGAGTGGCATTTTATTTAATCAGACTTTTCTGTTACGCCCTGAAGCCCAAAACCGTTTGGCAGATATTTTCCAATCGCTTAGCGGATCGTTGGTGGTCAACCCCTCGCCCACTTCTTCAGCAGCGAAATAATTTGAGTTGGAGCAAGAGCCATTATGGCGCATCGAGTTTTGATTGTTGACGACGAAATTGATACATGCAAAATGCTGGTCATGGGTTTAAAGGCTCAAGGCTTTGAGGCAGAGTATGCCTTGTCAGGCGCGCAAGCGTTAGCGCGCATTCACACCGATCCGCCGGATGCTATTGTGTTGGATCTGATGATGCCCGACACCGATGGCTTTGAAGTGACACGGTATTTGCGCAGCCACGCCGCGACTGAAAAATTGCCTATCCTCATCCTCTCTGCCATTGCCCGCCCCGATGCCGAAGAGGAAGCATTGCGCTTGGGCGCAAATATATTTTTGCGTAAACCGATTGGTCCACGCAACCTTGCTATGTTTATTCGAAAGGTGATGGAAAAACCTAACCCATGAGTGACAAAACAGTCGTCGTATTAGAAGGCGATCAAACAGGACAAGAACTGCTCGAAGAATCTCTGCGCGTTCTCGATCCATCTGTGACGGGGGTGCCGACTCGCTTCGAGCGATTTGACCTCTCCCTGGCGACTCGCCGCGCCACCCAAAACCAGATCGTGCGTGATGCCGCCTCTGCCATGCGCGCCAGCGGACTCTCTCTCAAAGCGGCAACCATCACCCCTGAGACCCAAGGCGATGTCGGAAGCCCCAACGCTATTCTGCGTGAGGAGATTGACGGCAAAGTTATTTTGCGAACCGGCAGACGCATCCCGCATGTGCGCCCGGTGGGCGGCGTTCACGCCCCTATAGCCATTGTCCGCATGGCGGTGGATGACGCCTACGGCGCGAAGGAATGGCGCGACTTGTCTAACGACGACGAGATTGCCTATCGCACCGAAAAGATCAGCCGCAAGACCTGCCGCGCCGTGACCGAGTTTGCTTTTCAATACGCCGAGAAGAGCGGCGCCAAAGTTTTCGGCGGACCCAAATATACGGTGAGCCCGGTGTACGAAGGAATGTTCAAAGAAGAAATGGACGCCGCCTCTCAACGTCACCCCAACGTGCGCTACGACCCGCAACTCATTGACGCGACGTATGCCCTGTTGCTTCGTAACGATGGCGAAGCCTTAGTCATCCCGACCCTCAACCGTGACGGCGATTGTATTTCTGATCTGGTGTTGCAAATGTTTGGCTCCATTGCCGGATCCGAATCATTGGTCTTGGGCTTCGATGAAACCGCCACGCAAGTGAAAGCGGTGATGGCAGAAGCGCCACACGGCACCGCGCCGAACTTGCAAGGCAAAAACGTCGCCAACCCAATGGCGATGATCTTGGCAGGTGCGGCATTGCTTCCCTATTTCAAAATGACCGAAGCAGATCGCGCCTCACGCGCCATTTACGAATCTGTTTTTGAAGCGGTGTACGAAGGCAACTGCACATCTGATCTCAGCGGTCACGCCACCACCACCGAATTCACCGACGAAGT
>CAKKQG010000367.1 GCA_919901875.1 Anaerolineales bacterium | reverse complement strand
ATCGGCATCACTACCCGACGCGCAGAAATTCCTAACAACACCTATCCGTTAATTGGCGTGGCGACCACGTATATCGAGGCTGTGCGAAACAACGGCGGCATCCCCGTGTTGATCCCGCTCAACTTGCACGAAGACGAATTGCGAGATATTCTGCCGCGACTCGATGGCTTCGTGTTTCCGGGTGGCGGTGATATTGAGCCGTCGGTCTTCACGGCAGAGCGGCACGAAAAGGTGTCTGGCATTGATCTGGATCGAGATCGGGTTGAATTAAATTTGGTGCGTTGGGCGGGCGAACAAGATAAACCGTTTTTGGGAATCTGTCGCGGCATCCAAGTGATGAATGTGGCGTTTGGCGGCACATTGATCCTCGACATTCCATCACAAAAAGAAGGTGCGCTTACGCATCATACGAGTGAGTGGAAACTTTTAGCTCACGAAGTGAAAGTGAACGAAGATACACGCCTCGCCGAAATCCTTGGTTCGCCGATTCATAAAGTGAACAGCCTGCATCATCAATCGGTGAAAGACCCGGCGTCGAATCTGATCGTGACCGCGCTCTCACCCGACGGCGTGGTGGAAGGACTCGAAATGCCAAGACATCGTTTCGCCGTCGGCGTGCAGTGGCACCCGGAGGCTTTGCAAGACCAGGAGGCGATGCGGAATTTGTTTAAGGCGTTGGTGGAGGCAAGTAAAGAGGTAGGCAAGTAAAAAAGTAGACAGGTAAACAGGTAGCAACGTGTATACCTGTCTACGTGATACCTGACTACTTTCACTCCATGAACAACGATCCTATTGGCATTTTTGATTCGGGGTTAGGCGGGCTATCGGTGCTCAAAGAGATTCGCAAACTGACTCCCGTCGAGTCGATCCTCTACTACGCCGATCAAGATCGCGTGCCTTACGGTCCTCGACCCAAAGAAGAGATTCAAAAATTTTCGGATGAGATCACGCGCTTCTTGCTCGAACACGGCGCGAAGATCATCGTCGTCGCCTGCAACACCGCCTCTGCCGCCGCGCTCGAATCACTTCGCCAAACGTTTCCTCACATCCCCTTTGTGGGAATGGAACCGGCAATCAAACCCGCCGCCGAAAAAACGAAGACGGGTGCTATCGGAGTGATCGCCACGCAAGCCACATTTGAGAGTGAGCGCTTCGCCCGCGTCGTTGATCGATTCGCCAAAGGTGTGCGCGTGCTTGCCCAGCCTTCGCCCGACCTCGTCATCCAAGTTGAAAAGGGCGAGTTCGACACGCCGCGCACGCGCGAGATGCTGCATCACTACCTCGACCCCCTTCTCGCCGATGGAATTGATTCAATCGTTTTGGGCTGCACACACTATTCGTTTTTGGCAAAGGCTATAGGGGAGGTTGTCGGCGACACCGTTGAGATAGTTGATCCCGCGCCCGCAGTGGCAAAACAGGTGAAGCGAGTGATCGATCAACAGGGGTTAGCCGCCTCCGCACCTTTAACCTCCAACCTAAAAGGAGCGATCACCGCCTACACCAGTGGCGATCCGTCTGACAAAGCCGACCTTCCGACTCAAATGTTGGGCGAGTCAATCCACTTTCGGAAGCCTTAAAAGCCCTTTGGCGCCGAAAACTTGGGATTTTTTAATCTAGGAGTTTCGACCTATAAAACAAGGCAAAAGGGAGTCTTGTAGAACATATAATCGCATCAAGGGGGGTAACGGAGGTTGACAAGGGGGATCGGTATCTCTACACTCACGCATAGCTTTAACCTTGGAGGAGTATAGATGTTCCGAAAACCTACAAATAAAGATACCGACAGTTCTGCCGCACTATCATTCGGGGGCAATGGGAAAATTCACAACGCTATTGGCACGGGGTCAAGCTTGAGCGGCAAACTTAATTTTGAAGGCGGGGCGCGTATTGACGGCTCTTTCGATGGTGAACTGACGGTGAAGGGCCCGCTCGTCATTGGCGAGGGCGCTCGCATCATCGCCGACATCTTGGCAGACGCGGTGATCGTCGGCGGGTCGGTGAAGGGCAACATCACCGCCAAGAAGGTAGACATCTTACGCGGCGGACGTGTCTACGGCGATCTGATCACCGGATCGTTTACGGCTGAAGAGGGCGGCTTCTTGCGCGGGCAAGTCCGCATGACCGACGGCGAGAACGCCGAAGAAGATTTTGGATTTCTCCCCCGCAAGCAAACACAACCTCTCGCGGCAACATCTTAACCCCCACACAAAACGCACGCCAGACCCGAAGGGTTTTGTAAACCCTTCGGGTCTTTTTTTCTTAAGCGTTCAAGTTGCGTACCGTCTCTGTGCAAAAATCACCCTTACCAAAATACCGTATCGCTCGTCTACCCTCTACGGTTAATCTAACGATTATGGCAAAAACAATTTAACCGCAGAGCCGCAGAGTGCGCGGAGAGTGAATAGGCTTTATCAAAACTGCTCTTTGCCCTTTTGGGATTTTGGGATTTGGGTTTTGGGTTTTGGGTTTTCTCTTGGTTTGCCCTCTTTTATTTTCTATCCTATACTAGCGCGCACGTTTAATTCACTGCGTTAAATCACACGGAGAGTGTTTTCATGTCTTACGAGGAACCCGAATCCAACAACAATCTGATGAACAACCCTCGCTTATTGACCGCCATTATCGTCGGCGCAATTGGCTTGGTGTCTATTGTCGGATGTGTGGCTATCTTTTTTATCTTCGGCTCGCGCAACCAGCCGCCGACACAAGGCACGAAAGTGATTCAGGTGACAAAGATTCCATCATCCACCGTCACACTGACCTCCGTCCCTAGCGCCACAAAACAGCCGACACTCGATCCAAATAAAGCGTCGGGCGGTGGCGGCGGCGAGACGCCGACTCCGGACCTGACGGCGACGTTCATCAACCGACCCCAAACACGCGCGGCAACTCTTTCGGAGATGGTCGGGGCGGTGCAGATCAAATCGCCCATCGGCGGCGACTTCACAACCGTCACAACCAATGTCACCGTCCCGGCTGGAACGATCATCCTCACCAGCGAAAACAGTTCAGTTAAAATTACTTTGACGGAAGGCACCATTATCCGCGTCGGCTCGCAAACGCAGGTGAAGATCGATCAGCTGGGCGGCACCACGCAGAACCCGTCCACTAAACTCAAACTGGATTTCGGCAAAGTGTGGTCTATCGTCGGCGGCAGTCTTGGCACGGGCAGCTTTGACGTGGAGACGCCTCTTGGCATAGCCTCTGTCATCGGATCGTTTATGGGCACCGAGTCCAACCCCACCGAAGAGTTGGACATCATCACCTGCCTCGAAGGAAAGTGTAAATACTCCAACACGCAGGGCGTGCAAAGCCTGACGACTCTGCAACAGTTGATCGTCAAGAAAGACACTGCCCTCAGCGCGCCGTCAAAGATGGACACCGTTCAAGTGAACGATTGGTCGCCGACGAAAGTTTCGGAAGTGGTGACGCTGACTCCGACGCCCACAGCGACATCCACTCCAACGGGGACGCGGACACCGACAGGAACTGCCACCGCATCCGGCACGCCCAATGCCACTTCAACGTTTAATGCGCAAAACACCGGCACGGCGGCGGCAGCTACCGGCGTAGCCCAAACATCTACCGCCAGCGCAAACAATATCAATTTAACTTCGACTCAGGGCGCGGTCAACGCTACGAACACACAGGGGGCGTTCAACATGACCAGCACAGTGTCGGGCAACTCGTTCACCTCCACGGCGTTTGCGGCAACGGTTAATGCGGATGCGACTAAGTCCCAAGGGACACAGAACGCCGCCGCCACGAATACACAAGTATTTGTCAACCAAACTTCCACAGCATCGTCGCTCACTTCTACAGCCGCTGCCCAACCCCGTGTTTCCGTTTCTGCCGCGAGCTCGGTTTCAGAAGGAAGTTACCTCGCAGTCACATTCAACCTGACCACAGCCATGACGACGACCACTACTATTAACGCAACCCTCTCTGGTGGAAATGGGGCGCAGGTAGGCGGTTCAACCAGTGGTGCCGTCACCACCGGGCTTACCGACACTAATTGCATAGCAGATGCCGTATTACAAAGTCAACCCGTTACCACAACGGCGACAACCAGTATGAGCTTCTCTGTGCAGATTAATACTGGAAGCACAAGCACCACCATACAAGTTCCCATTTGCACTGACACCGCGACCGACAGCACTGACACTCTGCAATTTGTCGTTAACAGCGTCAGCCCATCCAATGTTCTGATCGGCACACCCAGCTCCGCCACCGTCAACATCACCGATGTCGCCCAGCCATCAATCGGGTTCAATCCGGTCTCTTACTCGGTCGCTGAAAATGTAAGCGGCGGCAAAGTGACGCTTACGGTTAAGGCCAACAACGGCAATGTGAGTTCGAATACAGCCGTCAACTTCACTCTCAATAATGTCTCGGCAACATCAGGTCTCAATACCTGCCCAGTGGGCGTAGATTACTATGCTATCACCACAAGCCCAGCGACGATTCTGTCGGGTAGCGACAATGTCACCATTGATGTCGGTATTTGCTATGATGCCGACAATACGGAAGGTACCGAAACATTCCAAGCAACGATCACTTCTGTTGGAGGCGGCTACAACATCGGGTCGAATCCCGCGACAGTATCCATTTTGAATGCCGCGCCGCCAACCGTGAATCTCTCCGCCGGAACTTACTCGGTCAATGAGAGTGCCGGGGTTGTCGGCATCACCGTTCAGGTGAGTCCAACTCTTGCCGCGCCAGCCACTATTTCATATTCCACTTCAGCTGGCAGCGCAACTGCGGGAACAGATTACTCAGCTACTTGCACCGGAACCAGCACGCTGCCCATCACAACGTCGGGTGGATCATGCGCCACTGCAAATTCAATCACCCTGCCGGCATTAACATCTTCGGTGACGTTCTATCTGCCAATCAACGACGACGGCGTCACCGAATCGAGTGAAACATTCAGCATCACGCTCACCGGCGTGGTGGGCGGCGGCTCTCCGACACCGGCAATCGGCAGCACTGGCACAGCAGTGATCACTATCAATGACACGGCGCAACCCACAATCAGCGTGGGCAACACATCTGTTACAGAAGCGAACGCCGGAACAACGCCTATAACTATGACAACCACATTGAGTCGTGCATACGTGTCGTATGCCGGTGGTATCTTCGCTGGAACCGGGCTTACCGCATCCGCTACATACACGATTAACACAACAACCAGCACTGCCTTAACGACTGGCTGTGTCGGTACCAACTGTGCCGACTACACGGCAACCATGACTGGCTCTGTCAGCGTCCCGGCGGGTTCGACGACGAACACTTCAACGATTGTGATCACCGTCAATGGCGATACTATCTACGAGCCGGATGACAAAGTGGATGTCAACCTGAGCGCGCCCACCAACGCCACACTCGGCACAAGCACGGCGTCGTTCACGATCACTAATGACGACGCAATACCCACCATCACCGTTGGCGCACCTACCACTTCTATCACTGAACCTGCGCTAGGCGGCTCCACAGCGATAGGTGACTTCACCTTCACGCTGAGCAACCCATCGCAAGCGGCGATCTCGATCAACTACAGCACCAGCAACGGCACAGCAACTGCTGGTTACGATTACTCAGCCACAACCAACACTTTAACGATCCCGGCTTATACAACTGCCGCAACTACGCTCACCAGCGTCACGCACACTGTCACTGTATTAGGCGACAGCATAGATGAGAACAATACAGAAACATTCACTTTCAACTTCAGCGTGGCAAGCGGTAGTGTCGCTACACTTGCAGTCGGGTCAACCAGCACCACGATCACTATCAACGTGCAGAACGCAGCGAGCACCGCGCCACAGGCATATATCGGCACGCCGGGGAGCAACTTGCCAAAGAGCGCAACAACCAACATCACGATCACCTTGACAAAAGACTCAGGCAAGACGATCACCGTCAACTATTCATGGCAAAGCGGATCGGGTTTGCCTTGCAGCGGCACGGCAGCTGTAAGCGGCACCGACTTCAATGCTGGCTCCGGCACAATCACTTTCAGCCCGGCTTACCCTAGCGGTGCAACTTCAGCGACAATCCCGATTACAACTCAAAACGTCACCAGCATCAAATGTGTCTTGCTAGTTCTCAACAACCCGGTGAACTTGAATGCCACAGAGTTCATTTCGTTCGATACGGATCCGCCCACGACAGTCGGCGCAGGAGGCGATACACTGACCAAAGCCTTCTACATCCAACCGTAGAACCAGGCTTCCCTAAAACTTCCATAAACAAAAGCCCGATCTCCAAAAAAGATCGGGCTTTTGTGTTAAGTT
>CAKKQG010000366.1 GCA_919901875.1 Anaerolineales bacterium | reverse complement strand
TCATCCGATGTTGCCTTCTCGTCACGCGCAACCGAAACAGAGTTGGGCGCAAGCGCGAGCGCATCGCCTAACCGCCATTCAATTTCTTTTTGCCCAACCGCAAACGCCAGCCGTTCATCCACAACGGTTATCCCAACTTCGGCGCGCATTTCTAAACTGAGATGATCCGCCTTCTCATTTTCAAAATGATCATACGTCTCGCTGACGATCTTGATCACGCGCAACGATGACTGCGGCGCGAACTCGCCTTCTTTGAGTTGTGCCAGCAATTGCGAATAACCGCGTTGCTTGAGATCGCTCAAGGCTTGCTCCCTTGCGTTTTTGCGATCCGCTTCGGTGACCGAGGCAACTTTTTTTACGTCGCCGCCCTTCATCGCGTCCACATTTACAATCGCCGCTTGAGTTGCAAGCGGACCCTCAATGCTGTTGATCAACCCTGCGCCCACGTTGCCCGGCGGACCCGGGTCAATCGCCAACACCGGCGCGTTGGCGGACGAGCCACGTTGCGCGTCCAGCGTCACATCTTTTTGCGTCACGAATCGAATCGCCGTGCCGCTTGTTGTCCGCAACGCGGTGCCAGCCGGAATGCGAACAGGCTGCGCCGTCAAATTTGTGAACGTCACATTGCCGCCCGCGCGCGCCGTCGCTTCGGGCGTTGAACCCGTGGTGATCACTTCGACATTCGTTGACAATGTAATAGACGCGACTCGCGCCGGAATGCGATGATTGCTGAAATCTGTTTCGAGTTGTGTTGCGTCGGCGATAAGCGTGATGGGGATGTTGATCGTTTGCCCTTGCGGTTTGATGGCGATCTCCGCGCCCGGCACAGTGAGAGCAAGCATGATGATGACTGCGCTCAAAGCGATGATCGAAATGATGAGGCGTGATGACCAAACGATCCAGCGCGACGTTAACCATGATGGCAACGATTTCACCTGCGGCGGCTTAAGTGATTCAGGGGATGCCGTCGTCCGCTCCTCTCGCTTTGGGAAAACGGGGCGGCGAGATCGCCACGGGCGCAAGTGGCTGTCGTCCATTGAATCAAAAACAGGAATCCCCAACGTGTCAGCGTAATCGCTGATGCGCGGCACATCGGTGACAAGGGCGAGCTTTGCGCCGAGCGTGGCGGCGTGTCGTTGGATCAACAGCAGATCAAGTTGATGTTTAAATAAACGATCACGCTCGTGAGTCGGCAACACCAACAGAATCCGATCCGTCTGCGCCCAACCCATCTTATCGCGCAGGGAATGGTAATCGTCGTGAGG
>CAKKQG010000365.1 GCA_919901875.1 Anaerolineales bacterium | reverse complement strand
CGGTTTGCCTGCATGATCATATCCGCACTGCCGCCGAAGATTTCGGGCGGCAGCTTGAAGCCGTGCGATTCCAAACGCGGCGTGAAGTTTGGACGTAAGCCCGTTGGTTTCATGCCAATAGGTTTGCCATCGGAACCCAACGTCTCGTCATATTTAAATATATCTTGCGTCACAATGGCTTCGCCTTCCATACCATTGACCTCCGTGATGTATGTCACCTTGCGTGAACCATCCTGCAAGCGAGATTGTTGAACAATCAGGTCAACGGCTTTGGCAATCTGTTCGCGGATCACTTTGAGGGGCATATCCAAGCCGGCCATGAGACCCATTGTTTCAATACGGGCAGTGGCTTCGCGCGGGTTGTTGGCATGTAATGTGGTCAGCGATCCATCGTGACCGGTGTTCATCGCCTGCAGCATGTCAATCGCTTCGCCACCACGAATCTCGCCCAAGACGATTCGCTCCGGGCGCATACGCAAAGAATTTTTCACCAGATCGCGGATCGTCACCGCGCCCGTGCCATCGGGGTCAGCCGGGCGAGCTTCAAGCCGCACCACATGCGGTTGACCCAATTGCAGTTCTGCCGAGTCTTCAATGGTGATCACCCGCTCGTCTTCGGGGATCATGCTGGAGAGGACGTTGAGCAGAGTCGTTTTGCCGGAGCCGGTGCCACCGGAGACAACGATGTTGAGGCGCGAGATGACACAGGCTTTCAAGAATTCGGCGATCTGCGGAGTCATGGATCCAAATTTGATCAGATCGTCCATCGTCAATTTCTTGGTGGAGAATTTACGAATCGTGATCGTCGTGCCGTCAATGGCGACGGGGGGGATGATGACGTTGACGCGGCTGCCATCGGGCAGGCGGGCGTCTACCATTGGCACTTTGCGATCCACGCGGCGACCTAATGGACGGATAATGCGCTCGACCACGCGCATGACGTGTTCGTCGTCGTCAAAGATCACGTCGGAGGCGACGAGCTTGCCTTTGCGTTCGATGTAGACTTGCTTGGGCCCGTTGACCATCACTTCGCTGATGGTGGGGTCGCGCAATAATTTTTCAATAGGTCCAAAGCCGACGATCTCATCCACGACTTCGTTGAACATATCCTCGATCATGGCACTGGGCAGGCTGACGTTGGCTTGACCATAGACCAAATTGAATCGCTCGCGCAGCATTTGTAAAACTTGTGGCGTGCGTGCGAGGTCTACGTTGTCTTCCATGCGTCCGGCGATTTTGCTTAAGAGCCATTTCTTTAAACGATTGTAGTCTTCGTCGGAGAGTCCGCCGGGTTTGGGGCGCGGCGGTTCGGAGGCGGGTGTGGAGGCGGCCGGTGGAGGCGCGGCAGGCGTCGGCTGACCCGCAGTGGGAGGCGGTTGATCTTTTCCGGTTTGTAAACGGTTGCGGAGCGTCATATCAATACCTTAATGAGAATCGAATCGCGCCGATCAATTGTGCGGCGGTTCGTCTTCGAGAGCCAGCCAAATGATCTGATCGCGATTGAGTGTGATGAAGGTTGCTTCGTAGGCCAGCTGTCCATTCAGATCATACACTTTGGCGGAAGTGACGGCGATGAATTTTTCGACGAGTTCAAGTTGATCTTTGATGCGCCGATCTTGGGAAAGATATATCTCGCCTTGAATCTGGTGCGTGGCAGTTTGAACGCGCACATACACTGCGTCTTTGCGCACGATATTGGTAAATACTTTGCCTTTGTCATCGTATTCAATGCTCATCGTCGTCCTCCGACGTTAGAGAATATTTTTAACACGTAACTACCCAGTCGTCATTGCGAGTCTTCGAGAAGCAATCTCCAAACGTGACCGAGATTGCTTCGCGAAGTGCGCTCGCAATGACGGAGTAGCTTAACACTGTAATCGAGATGCCAATTAGGCGCAACAGGATTAAGCCGTAGATGCCGTTGGCAGCTCAAATGAAAATACCGAGCCTTGTCCCGGCGCGCTTTCCACTTTAATTTGAGTGTGATGTGCTTCTAAAATTCGATAGACCAGCGCCAGCCCTAACCCGGTGCCGCCATAGCGCCGCGTGGCGGAACCGTCGAGCTGATGAAAGGTGTGGAAGAGTTCCGGCAAGCGACCAAAGGGGATGCCGATTCCGGTATCGCTGACGTTGGTGAAGACGCGCGAGCTGGAGTGATCCACTTCAATGGTCAGCGTGACTTTCTTGCCCGTCGGCGTGAACTTGATGGCGTTATCCACTAATTGCGAGATGACCCAATTAATTTTTTCAATGTCCCCTTCGGCGAAGATCGGCTGCGGCGGCAGGTGGATCATCAAAATCACGTTGGCTCTAAGCGCCTTTGGCGTAGCGCGGGTGATGACGGATGCCGCCAAGTCGGTGATGCAGAATGACGATACATCCAGCACCAGTTCACCACGCGCGGCGCTGGCAAGGCGGATCAGATCGTCAATCAGACGCTCCAAACGATTCGTGGCTTGCAACGTGGATTGCATCGCGTCCATTTGATCGGCGTTCAACGCCCCCAACATGCTATCGGCGAGCAGACTGACATAGCCTTTGATTTGCGAGAGCGGCGTGCGTAATTCGTGCGAGACGTTAGCCACAAAATTAGTTTTGAGTTGATTCACTTCATCCAGCCTGCTCAAGGCTCGCTCGAGTTCGGCGGTGCGCTCCAACACACGCCTTTCGAGTTCGCTGTTTGCCGATTGCAGTGCCGCTTGCAATTCCAAGACTTGCACCATGATCACCGTGTCGAGATTTTCACGCGAGATCATTTCTAGCTCGACCAACGTTTGACCGAGCATTTGTGATTGACCTTGAGCGTTCCTCTTCCGTTGATAGTCCAGGGCAAGGCGCAGTTGATCTTCGGTGATGAGTCCTTTGCCGATCAGAACCTCGCCTAATTTGGGGACGAGGATGTCCACAATGTAAGGCAGTTTGCTGCCGCTTTTCGAGGTGGTGGCTTGCCCTTCTAGCAAGAGCAGTGTCAATGTGAGATCGGTGTCGCAGCCGGGACAGCGGCGGTCTTCGGGGCGGATCGCGGTACGACATTGCGGGCAGATAAGATCGAGTGCAGCCATTGAGGTTAGAGATCGGCGAAGTAAGCGTCTGCCGCCATGTCCATATATTCCGGTAGTGTTTCGGGGGGCAAACCTTTGTAGCGTGTGATGTCGAGCAGTTGATCGAGCAGATCGCGCGGGTGCGACATCTTGAGCGCGCGGTTTTTTGCGACGTAATGTTTTTGATAGAGCGAGACGAATCCTTTTTGATTGTATTTCACGCCCATCTTTTGACACAGCGCCTGAAAGATTCGATGAAATTCTTCCGGTGACGGATCATCTACTTTGATCTTGTGGCGGATGCGGCGCAGGAACGCCTGATCTACCAACTTGGCGGGGTCAAGGTTGGTCGAGAAGACAACTAACTGCTCAAACGGAATTTCGATCTTCTTGCCGTTGTGCAGAGTCATAAAATCAATTTTGGTTTCGAGCGGCACGATCCAACGGTTGAGTAAGTCTTGTGGATCCATTTGCTGCCGCCCGAAGTCGTCAATGAGGAACAAGCCGCCGTTGGCTTTCATCTGAAACGGGGCTTCGTAGTATTTAGCGTTCTCGTCGAAGATCAGATCGAGACTCGCCAGAGTCAATTCGCCGCCGACCATCACCGTCGGGCGTTCAATTAAAACCCAGCGCGCATCAATATCGGGCGATTGTTCGCTCTGGCGGCGGACGTGATTGAAGTCGTCATACACTTTGATGATCTCGCCATCCACCGATGCGGCGTAGGGGATGTAGATCGGATCGGTGGCGATCATTTTGGACATGCGCGTGGCAATGGTGGTCTTGCCGTTGCCCGGCGGACCGTAGAGGAAGATCGAGCGACCGGAGTTGAGCGCGGGCCCGATCTTATCGAACATCGCCGGGTTGATCGCCAATCCCTCAAAACCTTTCTTCACATCTTCTTCGCGTAAGGTGAGTCCCTTCAAGGCTTGGGCGCGGATCATTAAGTTGTAGCGCTCTAACGGAACCGGCGCGGGACCGACGTAGGTGCTGCGCTCAAGCGCGGCGCGGGCGCGGACGACGCCGTTGGCGCTTAACACGTAATTGTAGCTCTGCGCGGCAAAGCCACCCGAGCCGGTGATGTTGGTCACCTGTTCACGATCGAGCTGCTCTAATATATTTTGCACAATGCCGACGAAAGGCAAGCACAACATTTTCGAGATGGCGGTCGCCGTGCTTTCGCCCTGCGTGTAGATCGTTTTGAGAACCAGATCGGTGATCAGCCCGTTGGAGAGACCGCTCTCTTGGATGTTAGTAGGCGCGCGCAGAATCTCTTGCTTGGTCGGTTGCGCTTTCTCGGTTTTAATTTGTGGCGGCGTCACTGCTGCGGGAGCCGCCGCTTGAGTTGGCGGCGTCCCTGTAGGCGGTTGTGGTTTGGCAGCTTGATTCCGTAAGAGCTGAGCCATACAGATTGCGGATTGCGGATTTCGGATTGCGGAGACTCTCGGCTCCGCAATTCATATTCCGCAATCAAAAATCGAATTATTCTTCTAGCGTGCTGATGTCACCCTCAGGCAAACCTTGCGCGCGGGCTTTCAATACACGCCGCATGATTTTTCCGGAGCGAGTCTTGGGAAGTTTGTCGGCGAACTTCACTTCTTCCGGTCGGGCGATGGGACCCATGTGCTTGGCAACGTGTTGACGCAATTCTTCGGCGAGCGCATCGGAAGGTGAGAAGCCCGAACGCAAGATGCAATAACAAAAGATCGCCGTGCCTTTCACTTCGTGCGGCAAGCCAATCGCTGCCGCTTCGGCAACAGCCGGATGACTCACCAATGCCGATTCAACTTCTGCCGTGCCGAGCCGGTGACCCGATACTTTGATCACATCGTCCACGCGCCCGATGATCCAGAAGTAACCATCCTTGTCGCGCTTCGCCGAATCGCCCGTCATATATTTGCCGGGATACTTGCTCCAGTATTGTCGCACATATCGCTCGTCATCACCATATATCGTGCGCAACATTGCTGGCCATGGATTCTTGAGAACGAGATACCCTTCGTCGCCATCTGGCACGGCATTTCCATGCTCGTCAAGAATTTCTGCTTCTTGTCCAAAGAAGGGGCGCGTGCCGCTTCCCGGTTTGAGGGCGACTGTGGGCGTGGGCGTGATCATGAACATGCCCGTTTCCGTTTGCCACCATGTATCCATGATCGGGCATTGCTCCTTGCCGATCACTTTGTAATACCATCGCCACGCTTCGGGGTTGATGGGCTCGCCGACGGTGCCGAGCAAACGCAGTGAGGACAGATCGTGTTTGTTGGGCCAGGCTTCGCCGAATTTCATCAGACCGCGAATGGCGGTGGGCGCGGTGTAAAAAACGGTGATGCCGTATCGCTCGATGCACTGCCACCAACGGTTCGGATACGGATACGCCGGTCCGCCCTCGAACATGAACGACGTTGCGCCGAGCAGCATCGGTCCATAAACAATATACGAGTGTCCGGTGACCCAACCGGGATCGGCGGCGCACCACCAGCGATCATCATCATTGAGATCGAAAACATATTTGAGTGTGGTGTAGATTCCCACCATGTAGCCGCCGTGCGTGTGCAAAATCGCTTTGGGTTTTCCGGTGGAGCCAGAGGTATAAAGAATGTAGAGCGGGTCTTCGGCGTCTAAAATTTCTGTGGCGCATTTGCCATTAGCAATCGGGAGTTTGGCGAGATCGTGATACCAGTGATCACGAAGCGGATCCATCGGGACTTCGTGACCGATACGTTTGACGACGACGACATTTTCTACGCTAGGACATTTTTTGATCGCATCATCCAC
>CAKKQG010000364.1 GCA_919901875.1 Anaerolineales bacterium | reverse complement strand
ATATGCCCGCGCCGGTGATCATCGCCGGGTTGCTGCACGACGTGGTGGAAGACACGACCCTTA
This sequence comes from Anaerolineales bacterium, assembly GCA_919901875.1. Taxonomy (GTDB): domain Bacteria; phylum Chloroflexota; class Anaerolineae; order Anaerolineales; family VGOW01; genus VGOW01. Next base: position 1,167 of record CAKKQG010000364.1, on the reverse strand, counting down.
CGCTGGACGATCTTCGCAACAATTTCGGCGATGAAGTGACGCGGCTGGTGGACGGCGTCACCAAATTAACCAACCTGCCCGGCGTGTCGCGCGTGGGCAAGTCCGAAGGCGAATCGATTCTCTCGCCGGAAGAGATCGAGAATGAAAAGCGGATCGATCAACGTACGCGAGATCGTGAAGCCGAGACGCTACGCAAAACTATTTTGGCAATGATGGAAGACGCGGGTGTGGTGCTGATCAAACTCGCTGATCGCCTTCACAATATGCGGACGCTTAAGCACCTCTCCCCGGAGCGGCAGAAGCGCATGGCGCGCGAGACGCTAGAAATTTTTGCGCCGCTTGCCAACCGCTTGGGCATTTGGAAGATGAAGTGGGAACTGGAAGATTTAGCCTTTCGTTATGCCGAACCCGAAAAGTATCGTGAGATCGCTCGCCTGCTCGACGAGCGCCGCGCCGAGCGTGAAGAGAAGATGGATAAGATCATCAAACAGATCAAAACGAAACTCTCCGCGAATCACGTTGACCTGATTGAAGTGGATGGTCGTCCCAAACACATCTATTCGATCTATCGCAAGATGCAGCGCAAGCAAGACCCGTTTGAGCGAATCTACGACGTGCGCGCGGTGCGGGTGATCGTCAAAGATGTTGCGGCGTGTTACGTCACGCTGGGCTTGATCCACAGTTTGTGGAAGTCTCAACCGCGCGAGTTCGACGATTACATCAGTCTGCCGAAAGAAAATAATTATCAGTCGCTGCACACGGCAGTGATCTACGACGACGGCAAGCCGCTCGAAGTGCAGATACGCACGCCTGAGATGCACGAAAATTCTGAATATGGTGTGGCGGCGCATTGGCGATACAAAGAAGGTGGCAAACAGGATGTTGCCTTAGATCAACGCATCTCACACATCCGTCAAATGATGGAATGGCGTCAGGATGTCACCGAAGGTCGCGCCTTTGTCGAAGCGCTGAAGTCGGACGTGTTTGAGGATCGCGTTTACATCTTTACGCCCAAAGGCGACATTGTGGATCTGCCTCAAGGATCAACACCGATTGATTTTGCTTTTCACGTTCACTCGTCGGTGGGCGAGCGGTGTCGCGGCGCCAAGGTTAACGGGCGGCTCGTCGGGCTCGACAAGCAGCTCAAGAGCGGCGATAGCGTAGAGA
>CAKKQG010000363.1 GCA_919901875.1 Anaerolineales bacterium | reverse complement strand
ATGTTGGCAATAAAATCGCGGCGGGCGCGTCCGAGCCGTTGCAGTTCGGTAATATCATTCAAGACGATCACCACGCCGTCCTCAAACGTGACAGCCCGCGCGCGAAACGTGCGTCCGCTGAAAAAGAGTTGTTTATCTAGCTCATCACGTTGCACAGGTGAGGTGGCTAACGCCTGTTGCGCCAAAGAATCAATTTCGTGTTGCCGTGTCACGCCGATCAAACTTGGATTGTCTTGAGGGACGAAGGGGAACAAAGCCTGCGCAGTTGGGTTGAGGTAGATAATTGTGCGATCCGCTTTGCAAATGAGGATAGATTCAGATGAAGCCACTCCCACCGCCGCTAAACGCTGGCTGACTTGGTCTGCGGTGGAAGCGCGTGATTGCAAACTTTTTTCGAGTTGGATGATTTGATAACGCAGTGAATCGTTCTCACTTCTTGAGCGCCAGTAGAACACGGCAAGAATGATCAGAATGATCAACAACACCCCAAGAGCTATAGTCGAAAAAGACATCGTGTCTGTTATCCCTCAAAGCGGTAGCCTGCGCCGCGCACCGTCTGAATGAATTGCGGGTTGGCGGGGTCGTCTTCTAGTTTTTCGCGCAGCCAGCGGATATGAACATCCACGGTGCGGCTGTCGCCGACGTACTCCATCCCCCAAATTTTTTCGAGCAAGAGATCACGCGAGATGACTGCTCCATTGTTTTGCATCAGTTCCGCCAATAAACTAAATTCACGATGAGTCAGTTTCACTTCCTCTCCGCGTAGATAAGCGCGTCGTGAAATAAGATCGAGTGTGATCTCTTTCGTTTCGAGACGGTCTTTGCGCGAAGGGGCTGGAGCAGTACTCGCCGAACGCCGTAACAGCGCGCGCACGCGGGCTAAGAATTCCCCCAAGCTAAACGGCTTCACGATGTAATCGTCCGCGCCACTTTCGAGCCCGACGATTTTATCCACTTCAGTCCCGCGCGCCGTCAGTATCAGAATAGGGACATTGGAGTCTTTGCGGATCAAGCGGCAGATCGAGAGTCCATCCAGCTTAGGCAGCATGACATCGAGTACGATCAGGTCATGCGGGCTTTCGCGCGCCGCCGCCAGCCCGGCTTCGCCATCTGCCGCCGTCACCACTTCATGCCCCTCCGCTTTGAGGTTGAGCGCCAACATTTCACGCACAGTAGCATCGTCTTCGACAATAAGAATTGAAGTCATCACGAAACATTATAACCAGAGTGTTGTTAAGATTCTTTTACACAAGTTGTCACCTATTACCCGAAGGCTGCTGCTGATCTTGTCGTGGCACAGACGATTCCTTCGTATCCCGCTGAGAGAAACGCGGTCGCCGATTCCCAAGTTCCGCATATTCTCGTGGTAGGTCGGGCGGATCGTCCGGGTTGTATAAATTGACCTTGCCCACTTTCTCGAATAGATTTTGAATCCCTGCGAGGTCGAAAGAATCTCTCGAAATTACCAAATCACCTGTATCGCCTGTCAACATCCGACGGGCGGCCCCATGCGTATCAATCTAAGGACTCTCCGCCCTACTACTCTCATTGGCAGTTCGTCTTTCCTTATCATCTCCGCTTGAGCCGATTCGGATGAGACTTACCTTCAAAGTGTACCCAATAAGCTTGACTCACTTCGCTGAATTGGTATAGACTCGTTGTAGTTCCCAAAACGTTTTGGGAAAGATATGGCTATTACTATCCACGACGTTTCTAAGAAACTCAAACTATCCCCCACAACAGTGTCGCGTGCGTTGGACGGTTACGATGATGTGGCGGCGACAACTCGGGAGCGTGTCATCCGAGTCGCGCGTG
>CAKKQG010000362.1 GCA_919901875.1 Anaerolineales bacterium | reverse complement strand
CACACCACACCGGCAACCCTAAGCTCAACACATCTTTGATGATGCGATGATAATCAGGCGGCTGCACAACCACCATACAGGCATCCAAATTTTTGTGTTCGGCTTCCAGTAATTTTTCGTAGCCAAGATAGTAGCGTTGTTCGCGCGCGCCATACTCGCGCGCGACTCGCTGCGCGTCTTTTTGATCTTTGGTGAGCGCACAGCTGGCTACTAACTCAATCGGCGCGTAGCGCAAAGAAGGATAAATGGTGGAGGAGGATTGACGACCTGCGCCGATGTAACCGACTCGAATTTTTTCCATGGAAGTTTTCCTTGTAACTACTCAAGCGTCATTGCGAGTCTTCGAGAAGCAATCTCAAAGCCTGTCCTGAGCAAAGCCGAAGGGCGTGACCGAGATTGCTTCGCGAAGAACGCTCGCAATGACGGAGCTAGAGCAAAGAACGTAAATGCTTCGCGGCGCGTTGAAGTTGCGCGCGATTCTGTTCGGGCGTGGAGTCTTTATATTCGAGTTCCACGTTGAAGTCCCTCGCGTAGTTCAACGCTTTCATGCGCTGAAAAAATTTCCCGAAATCAACGTCGCCGTCGCCGGGTGTAACCAAGATATTGCCATCTTTGTAATCGCGCAGATGAACATGGCGCACACGCGAACCATAAACATCCAACGCATGCTCAATGGTGCTGCCGCCATTCAAAATGTGGCTCGTGTCTAACGCCACGCCCACTAGATCGCTATTCACCAGATCGAGAAACGTGATGGCTTGATCAAATCCCTCGACTAACGTTCCCTTGTGCGGCGCTTCAACTGTTAATTTGATTCCGAGATCGCGGGCATAAGCCGCCAACTCGTTGACGCACCCTGCCACAAATTTTGCCTGCTCGTCCCATTGCGCCGCTTCGGCTTTACGCCCGGGTTGCATAGAGATGGCGTAACAACCTAACGCCGCCGCCATGCGGAGAGAATCTTTCACGTAGTTAAATTCCACATCGCGTCCATCGGGTCCATTGAGGGCGGTGAGCGACCAGACATTACAAGTGGAGACGGTTAACCCGTGTGAGGCGATCTCATCCGCTAAACGTTTGTGATCATCGGCTGCCGCATTAACGGGATCGGCGTGTGGGCAGAATTTGGTGATCACGCCGAGATCAATTGTTTTAAATCCATCGGCGGCGATCCATTGCAGCGCAGTGGCGCGATCTAACAGACGATAGGTGATCGTGGCACAACCAATTTGATTCATGGACGATTCCATCACGAATAACACGAATGAGCGAATATCACGAATATTTTTTTATTGCTCTATTCGTTAAATTCGTATATTCGCGACATTCGTGATTAAAGTGTGTAAGCCCAGTCATGGTCATTCCTTTATTGCTCCGGCAGTTAATCCGGCAACGAAAGTTCGCATGGTGAAGATGAAGAGGACGAGCATAGGCAAAGCGGCGAGCACGGCGGCTGCCATGCCGGCGCCCGGTTCGGGGCGAGAGAAATCGTTGAAGTAGATCAGACCGGTGACGGCGGTGCGGGCTTCGTTGGAGTTGGCGACGAGCGAGGGCCAGGCATAATCATTCCAGATCAACCACACTTGAAAAATTGCCATGGCGCTGAGGATGGGAGTGGAGAGGGGCAGGGCAATGTAGAAAAACGAGTCCAAGGTGTTGGCGCCGTCCATCTTTGCCGCGTCGAACATTTCGGATGGCATGTCTTTGTAAAAGGAGTGGGTGACGAAAATGGTGAGGGCTTGGTTGGCGGCGTAAGGCAGGATGAGAGCCCATAAAGTATTTTGCGCGCCGATCTGGATGATCAATTGAAAGAGCGGCACAAATAGAATCGTATTCGGCACGAGTAAACTTAAGAGCAACACGCCGAAGAGGAGGGGGCGACCGGCAAAATTAAACCGGGCGAGGACAAAGGCGGTGATCGCCGCCATGCTGATGCTGAGGGCGGGCGCGGTGATGCCGACGATGATGTTGTGCCACAACGGGTCTTGCATAAATTTCCAGGCCATAGCGTAGTTCTGAAAATTGAGGGGGAAACTTAAGCCCATTGGCTGGTTGTTGAATTGATCTATGTCTTTGAAAGATAACGTAAGCAAGGTCAGCAATGGCACGAAGGTGAAGACGGCGATCACGACGAGGATGATGTTGATGATGATTTGATCGAAGTGGCGACGCAGTTTCATTATGACGACTCTCCCTTCGCTTGGCGGCGCGAGATGTAAAAGTTGATCGCCGTGAAGATGAGCGTGGCGGCGAACAGCACCATGCCAATCGCCGAACCGTAGCCCAGATCAAGATCGTCGCGCACAGCGCGATACATCTGTAAGCCCGGCACGAGCGTGCCGGCAGTTCCGGGTCCGCCGTTGGTCATAATGAGCGGCGCGTCAAATGACCGCAAGTAGTAAATGAAGGTCAGGGTGATGAGGACCAACACCTGATTGCGGATGAGGGGCAGTTCGATGAAGAAGAAAGTTTTAAACGAATCGGCGCCATCCACTTTTGCCGAGTCTAAAATTTCTTGTGAGATAGATTGCAGCGCGGCGACGTAGATCAAAAAATTGAGTCCGGCGACCCAGGGGAAGCCGACGAAGATGATCGCCGCCAATGCGTACGACGGTTCCCCTAACCAGATTTTTCCTAATGCGCCGAGATTGATCATTCGCAGTATTTGATTCAATCCACCATCCAATCCATAAAACCAGCGCCAGACAAATACGGTGACGGTGGCGGGGACGATGATGGGCAAAACAAAAAGAATGCGCCACCAGTATTGCAAGGCGGCATTGCGCAAGCGCACGACCAAGACCGCGCCAAAGAGCGGGAAGATGCAGACGATGAGCATGTTCGAGATGAGGATGACTGCCATGTTGCGCCACGCGGCGGGCGTGGATGAGTCGTCAAGGAGGCGGGCGTAATTCTCTAAGCCGACCCACACGGTTTGCTTGATGTCCCAATAGGTGAAGGAGTGATAGAAGCCTGAGGTGATCGGATAATAAAAGAAGATGGCGGAGAAGAGCAGGCTGGGAAGAATCAAAATATAAAGTTGCCAGTTGCGGCTGAGGCTGCGCGCGAAGCGGGTGAAGGGCGCTGGCGGTTTGGGAGGTGAGTCGGCGTGAGTTGAGGTTAGCATGGTGAGAATAGACCTCCGAGTTCTCGCGAAGCGCCCCGTAGCGAAGCGGAGCGGGTAAGAACTCGGAGGTCTGGGGTCTGGTCTGTCTCTTCAGGTTTTGATGTGTTTTAAATCAGCGACGATTGAGTTTACCACTTGCCCGCTTCCCATTCGGGTTTTTGTCTGATGATGTTGTCGGCGAGTTGATCCAACATCTTTTGGTAGGCGGTCAACGATTGATCAAGGTTAGCCGTTCCGGCGAAATAATCTTGGAAGATTTTCGTTTCGGCTACGCTTGAGGCTTGACCAAAAGCGTTGTTGACATCCAAGCCAATGATGCGGTTGTTGTTGGCTGCCGAGGGTTCGGCGAATCCGCGATAGCGCTCTTGCTTGTCGGTGTTGCCGGGGAAGATTTTTTCGACAGGCGAACCAGGTTCAAAGCACGTCGGGTTTTGCAGCGCACACCAATACTCTTCTGTTTTGGGGCTGGTGGCATATTGCAACAGATCGAGCGCGAGATCGAGTTTACCCTTCTCCACAGTGGTCTTGGGGATGAAGAGGAAGTGTGAACCTGAACCTTGGCTTCCGCTAGCGTAGCGATGCACGAGTCCACCCGGTGTGCCAGCCGTGCCTTTGAGCGGCGGCAGATAGAACGATCCCCATTTGAATTTAACGTCGGGACTATTTTCAATGACGGGCATGTTGATGCGGACGATCCAACGATAGGCTACTTTGCCTTGCGAGAAGAGTTCGCCTGGCGCTGGTGGGGCGAGATACCCCTCGTGATAGTATTGCGAGAAATCTTTCATCTGCTCAAAGAGGGCTTTCACGTCGGCGTTCTTGGCGCTCCACTTGCCCTTCTTTACGCACCACACGGCTTCTTTTTGCGAGATGCGTCCGTCGGCGGCTTCGCCTACTTGTCCATCGCAGGCTTTGATCGAGTCAACCAATAATTGGTCACCGATCATGCCGATCTGCCAAGTGAAGATGTAGGCTTCGTTGCCTGCCGTCGGGCTGTAATATGGTTGAATACCGGCGGCTTTGAGTTTCTTCAACGAGTCGGTGAAGTCTGCCCATGTCTTCGGCAGTTCTTTGATGCCAGCTTTGTCGAGTAAGTCTTTGTTGTAGAGAAGCGCGGTGTCAGAGAAATCGCCAACGTAAGTGGTGCCGACCATCAACACTTTACCGCCCACCGTCACATCTCTCAGCGCAACGGCGTTGATCGGAAAGTCTTCGCGCCAAGTTTTGTTGGTGCTGTAAGGATTGGGCTTTGCCATATCTGCCGTGAGATCATATTGCAAATCGGGATCCAGTTGCGCGGCAGAGGGGAAGACTTGCATCACCACATCGTTCAGCGTCTTTGAGCGCAAGTTGGTGGTGATAAAACCAAAGATGTCGGTCACAGTGCCGAGCATCGGTTGGTATTTAATTTTTACATTGGGATGATTCGTTTCCCATTGTTTCATCACCAAATACATTGTGTAAAATGGACTGTTAGGATCGGCGGAAAGATCACGCCAAGTATTGATCACTAACTCGCCCTTAAGATCGGGGCGTGATGCCGCCGTGCCGACTGGGGCAACGGGTTTGGCGGGAGCCGCCGCCGTTGGGGATGCGGCCGGCGCGGCAGTGGCGGCCGGTGCCGCTGTGGCTGCGGGAGCAGCAGATGTTGCGGGGGCTTTTGTTGCTTCAGGTGGTGGGGCTTGCGTGGGTGTCGCTGTCCCGCAGGCGGCAACAAGGATGAGAATCACACTCATCGCAACGGCAAACCGGTGGTGGGTTTTTCTTCCAGTGACCATAATGGTATATCCTTCTTTCTCCTATAGATTTACAATAATTTACCAAAAACTTTCGGTTTTGTCAACTATTGAAAGTTTACGAAGGATATTAACAAGTTAGCGAAACTAGTTTATAATATAACGAAGGAGTTACGAAACATGAGCATAGCTAGGAAAGACAAAATTTTGCTCTTTCTTCAAACGAATCAAACCGCGACGGTAAAAGAGCTGAGCGATCTGTGCGACGTGTCGGAAGTGACCATTCGCCAAGATTTGGATCGTCTTGAAGAGGAAGGTTTGCTGGTGCGTACGCGCGGCGGTGCGGCGCTATCGGATCGGGCGAACCGCGAGTTGACGTTCTCGACGCGTGATCGTTTGAACGCCGACGCCAAACGACGGATCGGTGAGAAGGCGGCGAGCTTGGTTATCTCTGGTGATTCATTAATTGTAGACGCCAGCACGACTGCACTCTATGTGGTGCGGGCGTTGTTGAAGCGATCTGATTTAACGGATCTCACTCTCATCACCAACGGCATCAACACCGCGTTGGAATTAGTGAACCGCCCCGACATCACGACGATCTTGACCGGCGGTATGTTGCGGATGACGGCGATCTCGTTGACGGGTTCGATTGCCTGGGACGTGTTGAGCAAGCTCAACGCTTCAAAAGGTTTCTTCGGCACGCGCGGCATTAGCGTGGACGCCGGGCTGACCGACGTGAATATGCTGGAAGCCAACGTGAAGAAGGCGATGATCGAGCGCTGCCAAGAAGTGATCGCCGTCGCCGACTCGAGCAAGTTCGGCGAAGTGTCGTTGGTGTCTTACGCGCCCATCGAGCGTGTCAA
>CAKKQG010000361.1 GCA_919901875.1 Anaerolineales bacterium | reverse complement strand
TGAGGCAAAGAGGCGGGTGAGGTCGTGGAGCTTGTAGCGACCTTTGTAATTCACCAAACTACGCTTCACCAATTCGCTTAAACTTTTGTGCCCTTCATCGTCGCCAATTATTTCGGCGGCGCGTGAGTCAAAGTCATCGGGGAAGACGGACAGGCGCTGCAAAGTGCGTTGGGCGTTTGCGCTTAAGCGGGCGTAGCTCAAGTTGAGCGAAGCTTCGACGCTGATCTCGCCTGTGGTGGCGGTGACACCTTTGAGTCCTAATCGCGTTTTCTCGTCGCGCAATTGTTTGGCGTAATCGGCAGGGTCGAGATCGATCTCTTCGGCAAGGGTGCTGGCGGCGGCGCGGAGGGCGAGAGGTAAGTAATCACATAAAGAGGCGAGTTCGTCCGTGATGCGTATTTCGTATTTCGTATTGCGTATTTCGTATTGCGTGAGGCGATGAGCGATTTTGAGTAAGAGATCGCGGGCGTCGTCGGGTGACATGACTTCGAGATTCTGGGCATGAAGTCCGGGCAACGTAAAATGTTGGCGCGAGGTGACAATGAGGCAGCAGGTGTGAGGCGGGATCAACGGCAACACCTGATCTTTGTCTTTGGCGTTGTCCATCAACAGCAGTGCTTTTTGATCATGCAACACCGATTGATAGATCGCTTTCAATTGTCCTTCATCATCGGGCAAACGTTGGTCGGGGTAATAAGCGCGAATGACGTGCGCCATCGCTTCGGCCGGTGTGAGGGGCGAGTCGCTCACGCCGCGCAGGTCGAGGAAAAATTGCGCGGCGGGGTAAAGAGGTAAAAGTTTTTGCGCCAGTTGCAGAGCGAGCGCGGTTTTGCCAACGCCGCCTTGTCCTTGCACGCCGGAGATCGTCACGCCGCGATCAACGGCTTTTGTTAATTCATCGAGTTCAGTTTTGCGTCCGGTGAAATCGTGCGGCGGGGCGGGGAGTTGGTGGAGAAATGATTCGCGCGTAGGGTATTGATTGACGATAGTGTTATGGTCGCCAACGACGATGTTTCCGCCAACGTTTCCGCCAACACTGACGCCGCCACTGGAAGCGGCGGCATCCCCTTGAGGTGTAATCACGCCATCGTCATCGTTGATCTTATCGCTCATGTCAGTGCCCTCAATTGAGGTCTTGAAATTCTCAAAGGTTCTAATTTACAACTTCGCCTTCTTCAACTCATCTTGCAACGCAGGCTTGCTGCGGTGTTGTTCGCGCAGATTGCTTATAAATTTTTCCCACTCTCCCTTTTGATTCAGATCGCTGAATAAATCGCGGATGCGTTTCAAGTAGTTTGCTGCCGCTTTGTAATTCTCTCGCCCTTGCTGATTGATAAGCGCCTGCGCTTCTTTTGTGTAAATCTCAATGGCGCGCTCCGGGTAATCCTTCTCGCTCGCTTTGGCTACGCCCAACCGCGCATCGGCGTAGACATACATTCTGCCATACATCGGGCGTTCAATTTTGTTGCACGCTTCCCATGCCGCGTTCAAATCCTTCTCAAGCAAACACAGGCGGGTGAGCAACTCAAAATCTTTGCGCTTCTCTAATTCCGCAAATAATTCATCGTGCAGTTGTTTCCAATCCCGAACTTTGGGCGACACGCTTTTGATCTTCTTGTAAGTTTCTTCATCCGGGCGCTTTGCCCAGCGCGTCAAAAGCATTTCCAGCGCGCGGGCAAAATCTTTTCGTCTTTCGTAGCGTATGGCAAGCCATTCAAATAAACGCGTGTCGTCATTCTGTGGCAAGCCCTCTTCCACCAAACGCCGCGCCTCGTCTTCTTGCTTGGCTTCTTCCAGCATATCTGCTATGCCCAATCGTTCCCACGCCGATGTCACCAAATGTTTTCTGGCAATTTTCATCGCTTCGTCGAATCGTTTGAGTTCGAGTAATTTTTCAAACACCTGACGATGCAGCCCCAATTTCTTCGCGCGTTGCAAAAACTGTTCATCGTCGCCGTCAAACGATTCCAATTTCAACAGTAGTTCCCCCCACGCGTCCCTCTCCCAATTGCTATAACTTTTTTGTGAAACGGATCTGACGCCAGCTTCGATCCAGTTGCGAATCTCGGCGCGATCCGCCGCGTCAGCATAACGAAATAGATCATCACTGGGGACGCCGTCACTCATCCCGATCCCACCCTGCTTTAAATCCCATTTGATCACGTCGAACAATACGCGGATCAACTCACGCCGCGCTCCCGTATCCTCTTTTCTCGCTTTTAAACATTTCATCAACCCCTCAATCGCGCCGCCCATTGCGCCGCTGATCTCTCCTTCGTCGTGTGTATTCATGTATTCGTCAAGCACTTCGTCTAGCGCCGCTTGATACACAATTTGCGCGTTGACCCAGTCCTCTTGCTCTGCAAATCCGTCGCCAATTTCGACAACCGAATCGATCTCTTGTGCCGCATCAGAATTCCCGCGCCAATCATCTTCGTTGCCCCGCATCGCATAGCGAATCCGTTGACGGTATATTTTAGGATCCACAGGCGATGTCCGCTTGCCCTTTGTTGGGCGTGGCGTGTCAATCAAACTTTCTGATTGCGGATCGCGCTTAACCATCTCTTTCACCAGCGCGATCAACTCCTCTTTACCCATGTTGTCCAGAGACGAATCGATCTCTTCGCGCTCCTCAAACTTTCTTGGCTTGTGAACCCAAGCGAGCAACAACGCGACGACGTGTTTGCAATTGCCGCCCATTGGGCAAGAACAGGAATTTCCCGTGATCCCTTTGTCGTCAAAAGTGACGATGACGTGATAGGGCGTTGGCTCGGATCCTTCACAAAATCCCTCGATCCGACTCCCGCGTCTAATCGTGTCAGAGATGTGACCACCCACGTAATACTGCTGCCCACGTTCAAAGTAAGGATCGGAAATATATTCGGACACATCCTTCTCACTCAACGAAGGCAGGTTAGATTGCTTGGATTTCGCCATGACGCATTCTCCTATTTGACGTTCTTTGTATTATCTCGCAAAAAAGGTTGAGATGCTGTGAGCGATCTTCACTTCGTCGTTGATATTCATTGCATTTGCGGAGCTGGCGCGGGAGTGTTGCGGTTATCCTTGCTGCGTCGGCGTTAGAACATCCGACCCACAAAAAAACCCTTGAATCCAAGCCGCTAGCGCGTTCTTGATTTTTGTTGTATAGTTTCGCCCGCTATATCGGAATCACTTTCAATAAAGGAGCAATCAACATGGCTAAAATGACCAAATCAGAATTTATCGCGGCGTTGGCTGAAAAGTCGGGGCTTGATAAGAAACAAGCGACCGCCGCCCTTGACGCGCTCAACGGCATCGTCGTTACCCAACTCAAAACGGAAGGCGAGTTGATCTTGCCCGGCTTATTAAAACTCAGAGCCGTGCATAAACCGGCGACGCCGGAGAAACCCGGCATCAATCCGTTTACCAAGTTGCCCATCACCGTCAAAGCCAAACCCGCCAGCACTGCGGTCAGGGCAAATCCTGTCAAAGCCCTCAAAGACGCTGTGAAGTAATTTCTGCTTAAAACAAAACGCCCTCGCGTTGAGGGCGTTTTTGATTCCAACATCCAACATCCAACTTCTAACTTCTAGCTTCCAACTTCAAATCCTCCATCACCATCTTCGCCACTTCTCGCCCGATCTCCACCGCAAAGTTCGTCCCGCGATCCCACGGATACACTTGACTCATGCTGGCGAAATATAAACCTTTCAGCGGCGTGCGTAACGGCGGAATGTTCTGCGAATGATTCACCGGCGGCACAGGCTGAGCATAATTCGTCTTCCACAACCAAACATCTTTTACCCAACTGCGATCAAAATTTTCATTGAATCGTTTGATCGCCGGTAAAAACTTTTCCAGCAGTTCCTCTTTGCTCAACTTGAAATACTCATGATCGGGATTCAAATAATCGCCGCAATAGATAATGTGATCGCCGCCGTAATGTTTCGGGTCAGCGTAATTCGTATGTTCCACCAACGCCAAAAACGGAAAGCCCGCTTCTTTGGGCAAGTTGTGCCAATAATAATTTGTCAAACGATTCTTCAGCGTGATGACCATCACCACCGCGCCCATTGATTTTAAAGATGAAAGTTTAGATGCGTATTCACTCGGCAGATCGGGCGCGATGCGACTCATTAACGATGGGGATGAAGTAGAGATCGCCGCGTCAACGATCTCGTAACCCGACCCGAATTCAACGCGGATGCGGTCTCCGTCCTTCTTGATGCCCGTCACCATTGTGTTGAGCTTGATCATCGCACCCTGCTTCTTCACCACCTCTGCCAGATTATCTAAAAATTTTTGAAAGCCGCCGACAAATGTGCCAAGCCGCGTCGTGCGGGCATGAAGTCTTGCCCATAACCACGCCATATTGACGACGTTCAAATTTTCTTCGCCGAACTTCCCAACCAACAAAGGTCGCCAGAATGTTTTATAGACACGCTCGCCATACCATTTGCGCGTCCACGCATCGGCGGTCACTTGCTCCAATGGTTGCCACCAAGGAGTCAAACGAAGATAGAGCGTGGCGAAACCAAAACGGATCATGTCAATCAATGGAAAATTGAATAAGAAAAACTTCAACGCCATCAACGGCGAATCGAGCGGTTCAAATTTGCCGTTCACATACGCGACCGTGAACGGACGTGGGAACAATACCTGATCACTCCACCCCAACTCTTTGATCAACCCCAAGATGCTGGAGTCTGATTGAAACCAGTGATGATAAAACTTTTCCAATGTCCATTCCCAATGCGGCGCTTTAAATCCCGAAGCCAGCCCGCCCACTTCGGGCGCGCCTTCGTAGAGGGTGATTTTGTATCCGGCTTTGGTGAGGTCGTAGGCGGCGGCAAGCCCTGCCGGTCCCGCGCCGATGATGGCGATGTGTTTCATAGCAAATGGCTAATGGCTGATAGCCGATGGCTGACTGCTTATCTTTTATTCAGCTTATCTTTTATTCAGCAATCAGAAATCAACAATCAGAAATTCTCCAGTTTCTTCTTCTCCTCTTCAACTGCTTCAATCTGTTGTTCGATATTACTCCAAGATAAACTCTCTTTGCCGAAATAATATAACCCTAACAATGTGATCGGCAGCCACAACGCGACGTGAAGCACGATGGTGTAACTTGCGGCGATGTTAGGCGAGACGCCGTACGCCGATAGAACGGCGATGCCCGGCGCGTCAAATGTGCCAACGTAACCGGGCGCGGAAGGAATTGTCGTCGCCAGATTCACAATGCCGTTCATCAACATCAAGGCGAAGAAACTTACTTCAAAGCTAAAGGCGTGCATGACGAACCAATACTTCACGGTTTCGAGTAGCCAGATCACAACCGACGTGAGAAAGACCATGAAGATATTTTGCGGCGAGCGCAACGATTCGAGTCCAGTCCAAAAACTGACGACCATGCCGACAACTTTGGATCGGATCGCTTGTGGCAACAACGGTTCAACGAAGCGGTGAAAGAGTCCGAGCGATTGATGGGGGAACATTGCCGCCAGCAGAAAGGCGGCGAGCGCAGCGGCGAAGGCAAGTGTGCCGACGACGGCGACTTGTTGGATGTTGCCCACAAACCCCGAGTCGCCGCCTGCCACGGCGGTGAGCGCAGGCAGATTGAAGATCACGAATCCCAACATCACCACACCGTCAAAAATTCTTTCGATCACAATGGTGGCGAGACTGGCGCTGATCGGCACGTTCTCTTTTTTCTTCAGCACGTAGGCGCGCAGCACTTCGCCGATGCGCGCCGGGTAAATGTTGTTGCCCATGTAGCCGATGACGACGATGGGGAACATGGTGTGGAGCGAAATTTTTTTGAGCGGGCGCAAGAGATACTGCCAACGCCAGACGCGTGCCCAGACCGCCATAAAATAAACGGCGACCGACGGAATGAGCCACCAATAATTTGCCGATTGCATCGCCAGCCACGCTTTTTGCAGATCAATGCCACGTAGGGCGAGCCAGACAAAAATTGCGCTGATGATGATGCCGATGATAAATTGCCAACGTTTCATTTACACAAGACCTCAATTTAGACCGCGTCGGTCTTGGAGACCGACGCGGTCTTCTAGTGATAGGCGTAAAAAACGCGGAGCATTGCTCCGCGTGTGCCGCGCATTATAAAAGAGAAACCCGTTTTCTGGGAGAAAACGGGTTTCTGCGTCGGACTATTCAGTTGTTAAGCAGTCTGAGCTTCGGGGAGCATCTTGTCGAGCAAACGTTCCAGTGCCATAGAGTGCGCGCAGACTTGGTGAACGATAAAGTATTCGCAGTCGCAATGCCAAGTGCCGTTCTCAAAGCTCACGGCGTGGTCATTGTTGTCACCGTGAAATTGCACCGAGAAGCTGTCGAAACGAAAACGGTGACGCTCCTCGGCATAACGTTTTGCTTTTTCAATTTTTGCGCCTCGATTGTCCATCATTGTGAGTCTCCTTTGTTGAGTAAGATGAGGTAGAAATAAAAACGCACGCGGGCGTGTATCGCTCTCGCGTGCGTTTCAAGTGTTGGCATACAGCACTGATGCTGTTTTATCCACTCGCATAGTGTTTGCAGTATAAGCAAAGTTGAGGGGCGAGTCAATGACGGTTTGCCTACGCTGTGGGTGAAATTTGTAAGGGAGGGGTTGGCGGCGTCACCTTAAGTTAGGAGCATATTAATAGTATTGATAGTTCGTCTTTATTAGTGGTATTCTGTGAACAAAGGGAAAATTTCTGTAAAAGAAGCCGCACACGATGTATCTCAGCAAAAGTGGACTTAATCTCCGACGAAACCGACGCAACAGCCCAATGCGAATCGCTATCTATGTGATCGTGATTATGGCGGGTTTGTATGTGCTTAATCTGGATCGTCAGGGTGTCATTGATAAACCGTTTCTGCCAACCTCCACCGCCACGCGCAGCCCCATCTCATATGCCGAAGAAGCCAAAGAGCAATTCTCGC
>CAKKQG010000360.1 GCA_919901875.1 Anaerolineales bacterium | reverse complement strand
CCTTCCGCTTGACCCTCAAAGTTGAGAAGCAAACGATGACGCAATGCGGCAGGCGCGACGATGTTGATGTCATCGTAAGAAACGTTGTAACGCCCCGACATCACTGCCACAACTTTTGCGCCGAGAATGATTGATTGCGCCCCACGCGGACTCGCGCCGTAACGCACGAATTGTTTAACCATCGGAGTGGCGCTCGGCTTATCGGGGTGAGTCGCCACGACGAGTCGCGCCACATATTCAGAAAGATGTGAGGCAACCGGAGTCTGCCGCACCAAGTCCGCCATTTGCAGAATGGATTCGGCGTCGGCGACTTTTTTCGGTTGAGGTATATGGTTGCCCGTTGTGCGTGCCAGCACTTCAACTAGATCGCTTGATGAAGGGAAACGCACCGCCACTTTGAACATGAAGCGATCTAATTGCGCTTCGGGCAACGGATACGTGCCTTCCATCTCAATTGGGTTTTGCGTCGCCAAAACAAAAAATGGCTCATCGAGTTTGTAGGTTTTCTTCGCTACCGTCACCGATTTCTCTTGCATTGCCTCAAGCAACGCCGATTGTGTCTTGGGTGTGGCGCGGTTAATTTCGTCGGCTAAAACAAGGTTGGCAAAGATGGGACCGGGTTGAAAAACAAAACTGCGCCGACCCGTCGTTGTCTCTTCGATGATGTCCGTGCCGACGATGTCCGAAGGCATGAGGTCAGGCGTGAACTGAATGCGCGAAAATTTTAAATCGAGAACTTGTGACAATGTGCGGATGAGCGTCGTCTTACCGATGCCCGGCACGCCTTCGAGCAGCGCATGTCCGCCGGTCAACACGCAGATCAAAACGTGGCGCACGACATCTTGTTGCCCCACGATCACTTTGCCGATCTCTTTTTCAATCGTCTGCGTGAAGTCGCGGAATTCTTGAATCAACATAGATTCATTTTTAGACAAGGGCTTTTCCTTTTTGCTCGGAGTCGCATCACGAAATTCATTTTGGATCGGTTCAGATTCAACTATATTCGCATCTCGTGGAATATTTGATTCTTGAACAGTGGTAGCTACGCGAGCTATTTTGACGCTCGTCGTTTTAGGTTTTGTTTTTCTTGAAATTTTCTTCTTCGTCGCCATCGTTATCTCCAAACACAGACCGACGCGGTCTTAATTTTTGGACTTACGCAAAACATGTCAGCGTCATTGCGAGGAGCGTTCTTTGCGACGAAGCAATCTCACAGCGTGACCGAGATTGCTTCGTAAAGAACACTCGCAATGACGTTGGCGGCTCAATGTGTGTAAGTCTAATCTAAATTTATCTCCCCGGTTCCAAATTGCTAAAATATTTTTTCACCGCTTGCTCGCGCGTCACCGGCACCTGTCCGTTTTCAATCGCGTATTGCGCCGAGTCGCGGTAGGGCGCGTACACTTGGTTGTAGGGAACTTGCGATTGATTCTCCGCGCCCGGCTTGCTCGGGC